>NC_018108.1:1500000-1732123 GCF_000276685.1 Taylorella equigenitalis ATCC 35865
TTGAGTGCGAACACCCTCATCATCAAATGAACCGCTACCAAAAGCCCCTTTAATGAAAGGGTCATCCACAATTGTGAGATGGTCAGACATAACTTTTTCGTTTAAGGCACCTTTTAAGAAACTCATCTCTCTATATAGAGATCCGCCACTTATAGCCTGAGAAAAAGACCCAAGCAATGTTATTGCAATTGGTGCTTCAAATAATACTGGATAATCTCCTGACTTAATTCGACGAGCACCTAATCTAGAAAGCGTGCGTTTAGCTGCATACTCACCAATATCTACAGGGCTTGATAATCGTTGAGGATTACGGTGACTAGAGTACCAGTATCCTCTTTGCATTTTTTTTCCTTTACCCGCAATGACAGACAATCCCAGAGAATGGCTAGTATGATCAAACCCAGCTAAAAACCCATTAGACGTGCCTAGCAGAAATGATGCCGTACCAGTTTGTACAGAGGCCCCGTCAGAGTTTGTAATCTCCGAACTATAATCAAGAGCAGCTTTTTCTAACTCTATGGCAATATCAGCCGCATCTTCAGCCTTTAAATTCCAATCGTGATACAAATCTAAATCTAGAATTTCAGTGGCATAAAGCTCAGGCTCTGGTAGCCCTGCAAAAGGATCTTCTGCTGTATATTTTGCAATGTCCCAAGCATGACTTACCGTACTTTTTATAGATTCTTCAGTGAATAATGAGGTTGCAGCAGATGCTCTAGCCTTACCCTTAAAAACGGTAATTGATAAACCTCTATCGTGCATCTCCTCAACAGTTTCAATACTTTTATTTCTTGCAGAAACAGTTAACCCATGAGATTCAGAAACTTCTGCAATAGCCTCAGTAGCTCCTTTTTCTTTGGCAATGTCTAAGGCATATTTCACAAAGTATTCAAATTCTGATTTGTTATTCATAACTAGAGAGTAGCGAATTAATATAATAGATAGGAATTTTAAACAATTTAAGATATGAATGAAAATAATCAGGACTTAGAGGATGCCTTATATGATGGTCCAAGTAAGTCTCAAATCAAAAGAGAACTTCTAGCTATACAAGAGTTGGGACGCAAAATCATTGCCCTCCCTTTAGAGAAGATAAAAAAACTTAATCTCGATGAAAAAATTTTAGAAGAAATTAAGATTGCCCAAAAAATCAAAGCTAATGGTGAGGGAAAGCGCAGACAGACTGCATATGTAGGCAAACTTCTGCGTACGGCAGATATTGAGTCCATTAAAACGAAGTTATACGAATGGGAAAATGGCAGTAAATCCATAACTGCACAGATGCATATGTATGAGAATCTTAGAGATAGATTAATTGAAAGCGACGATAGTCTTACTAAGCTTTTGGAAACTGTACCAGGCGTAGACATTCAGCAAATTCGCAACTTGATTCGTGTGGCCAGAAAAGAACAAACTCAAAACTCTAAACTTAATGAAGGTCAAGAGCCACAAAAAAAGGCTTACAGAGCTCTTTTTCAATTTATTAAAACATTGCCACTAAATGGTGAAAACGATGAATGACATAATTGAGATTAATCCTAAGGGATTAGTGGAATATAGTGTGATTTGGATGCACGGTCTAGGTGCAGATGCAACTGATTTCGTTCCAATAATCCCTCAGTTAAATATTCCTGAAGAGCATGGTGTGAAATTTATATTTCCAAATGCACCGATTATGCCAGTAACCATTAATGGTGGATATGAGATGCCAGCTTGGTATGATATAACTAGCATGGATCGGATGGGGGCGGGAGCCGATCGCGAAGGAATTGAAAAATCACAAGGCATCATAAATTCATTGATAGAAAAAGAAATCGAAGCTGGTGTACCTTCAGAAAACATATTTTTGGCAGGCTTTTCTCAAGGTTGTGTTATAGCAATTCATACTGCATTGCGTTATCCAACTAAATTAGCTGGCGTGATTGGTCTATCAGGATATATTGCACTGAGCGACTCACTAAAAGTTGAAGCTAATAAAGCTAACAAAAATATACCTATATTTTTAGCCCATGGATCAATAGATCAGGTAGTCAATATTGAATTCGCAAAAGATAGCCTAGAGCTTTTGAAGTCTTTAGGTTATTCGGTGGATTGGAACGTTTATCCAATGGGACACGAAGTTTGCCTCGAAGAAATACAGGATATAAGAGAATTTTTACTAAATAATATAAATTAGTTTGGAATTGAAATGTCAGATATACATAAAGTTAAGACTAGATTTGCCCCCTCACCTACAGGATTTCTTCACTTAGGTGGAGCAAGAACCGCAATATTCAGCTGGGCATTTGCTAAGCACAACAATGGTACTTTTGTTTTACGTATCGAGGATACGGATTTAGAAAGATCAACTCCAGAAGCTGTTCAAGCTATTTTAGACGGCATGGAATGGTTAGGAATTGATTATGATGAAGGACCTTATTACCAGACAAAAAGATTTGATCGATATAAAGAAGTTATAGAGGAACTTATAAAAAAAGGTCTGGCATATTATTGCTATAGCACACCAGAAGAAGTTGAAAAAATGCGAGAGGAAGCTAGGGCTAAGGGTCTCAAACCTAAATATGATGGGACATGGAGACCAGAGGAAGGAAAAGCATTGCCACCTGTACCCGAAGGAATCGAGCCCGTCGTAAGATTTAAAAACCCTCTTACTGGAAGCGTTTCTTGGAGTGACATGTTCAAAGGCGAGATTTCAATATCTAATGATGAATTAGATGATTTAATCATTGCCCGAAAGGACGGCACACCTACTTATAACTTCTGTGTAGTTGTAGACGACTATGATATGGGCATTACGCATGTTATAAGAGGCGATGATCATGTGAATAATACTCCGCGACAAATTAACATTTTGAAAGCCATGGGTGCACAGGTTCCTGAATATGGTCATGTCCCTATGATTTTGGATCAGGATGGCAAAAAACTTTCCAAACGATATAACGCAGTGAGTGTTATGGAATATAAAAAACTAGGATATTTGCCTGAAGCACTCTTTAATTATTTAGTAAGGCTAGGATGGAGTCATGGAGATGATGAAATTTTCAGCAAGCAAAATGTGATAGATTGGTTTGATATAAATCATTTAAGTAAGTCCGCCTCTCAGTGGGACGTAGCTAAACTTAATTGGGTTAATGGTCAATACATCAAAAACACCCCAACTTCTGAATTAGTAGATTTAGTGAAGCCATTCATTGAAGAAATGGGTGGCAATATAAATCAGTCTAATATAGACGCTGTGATTGAATTAAACAAAGATAGGGCTCAGACTTTAGTTGAACTCGCACAAGCTTGTCTTTTGTTTTGCAAATCTGAATATTCAATTCCTGATGACTTGAGACAAAAACATCTTGATGAAAAATCGATTTCAAATGTTAGGTCATTTTTAAATTCTGCCTCTGAGTTATCCGATGAGGAATGGACAGCAGAATTTTTAGGTCAACTAATTAAATCAAAACTTGAAGAGCTACAAATTAAAATGCCAGCTCTCGGCATACCAATTCGGGTTATGCTTTTTGGACAAAAACAAACTCCAGCACTTGAACAAGTGCTGGCTATTTTAGGAAAAAATGAAGTCTTAAAAAGACTTAATAACTATCTATAGCCTAATTTTTGTTGGATTTATACAAAATTTTTAAAATTTTTTTTCTTTTAAATTCAGTGGGTTTTTTTGATTTTTCAAGATCTTAAAAGCCCATTTTTTTTAGGTAAAAATTAAAATTACTTTAAGCTTAAACTATATTCAAAATAAGTAAATTTATTTAAAAACCTTACAATAAAGATATATGCATTCAATTTAACATTTAAAAATTAGGGTTTCCCATTTGTTTTATTAGTAAATTTTATTAACAAAGAAAAACAAAAAATTAACAATAGTTTAAGCTTAAACTAAATCATGTACATTTATCTACCCTCTGAATAACGCCTTATTTCATTAACTTAGAGAAAATTATTGATAATTTACTAATAAAAATTTAGTGTGTTTTTTTATTATTTGCTTTAATCTATTACACGTAACAGAAGCGACTGTTATGAATATTTGAGATACTTCTCATTCGATTTGGGGGTTATTTCAAATATTCAATCATTTTGCATGAAGTAATTAACCCAAAAGGAGTTGGATATGGCATCAGAAATTAAAGAACCTGTTGCAAAGAAACCCGCGGCAAAACGTGCGACTACAGCTAAAAAAGCTGTTAAACCAATCGCTACTGTTACCGCAAAAAAAACTGTAACTAAAAAAGTTGCAACCAAAACAACAGCTAAAACTGCAGCACCTAAAAAACCTGCAACTAAAGTAGCAACTAAAACTGCTTCTAAAACTGCAGTTAAAAAACCTGTAGCTAAAAAAACTGTAGCTAGTAAAGCTACATCTACTAAGTCCACAGCTACAAAATCTGCAACTACAAAAAAACCAGTAGTTAAGAAAACTACTGCAAAAACTACAATAGCTAAAAAACCTGTTGCATCTAAAGCTACAGCTTCAGTATCTAAAAAACCAACTACAAAAACTGCTACTAAATCAACAGCATCAAAAACTGCGGTAAAAAAACCTGTAGCTTCTAAAACAGCAACTAAAACTGTTGCAAAATCGGCTACCTCTAAAAAACCTGCAACTAAAAAAGTTGCAACCAAAACAACAGCTAAAACTGCAGTTAAAAAACCAGAATCTAAAAAAACTGTTGTCTCTAAGGCTTCAGCTTCAGTAGCTAAAAAACCAGCTACAAAAACTGCGGTTAAAAAAACTACAGCTAAGAAAACTGTAGCTACTAAAGCTCCAGCTAAAGTTGCTAAAGCTCCTGCGAAAAAACCTGCTTCTAAAAAGGCTACTTCAATAGCTGAAGTTCAGAAGGATTTAGAGAAGAAAGTTGAAGAATATAAAGCTAGTGTAGCTAACTCTAATTCTTCTGAAAAAGATGAAAAAAAAACTGATTCTAAAAAAGACTCAGGTAAAAAAAAACAGCAAAAGAAGCAAAAAAAGTAACTAATACTCTTAAATCACCAGATGTGTGGCCATTCCCTACTGGATCAAGCCGTCCATAAAGTGAGTTAAAAAAGTCCAGGCTGAATTTCGATTCAGCCTTTTTTTATACTAAAATTTTTTTATTTAACTATACGAAATGACAAACGCTCTCATATTTTTAATAAAAGTAGCAACAAGTGTTTTTTGTGCCCTTCTCTTTATAAGAGCTTGGTTGCACTATTTAAGAGTACCTAGCTTTAACACATACTCTAAATTTATTTTTAATATGACTGACTTTATTGTGAAGCCTACTCAAAAAATATTGCCACCAGGGGATAAGGTGGATTGGGCTAGCATGATACTGGCTTTGATATTGTGCGTACTCATGGCATTTATAGTCACATCATTATACTTATCTGGACTGGATGAGCATTTTAGAGGTCAGTTTAGTGCTATGTATATCGACCCAGGTCATACTATTTTATATGGCTTGAGTTATTGCATACAGAATTTTTTGTCTGTTATTTTGTGGGTAGGAGTAATCTATGCCATCTTAACTTGGATTAAGCCAGAACCCCCAATTCTTCCTTTTATACGAACTATGATGGAACCTCTACTCGATCCAATTAGAAGAAATCTACCCGAATCTTTGAAATCAAGTCCTATAGATCTCTCTATGTTTGTTCTTTTAGTTGGTGTTTTGCTTATTCAAATACTAATAGGACAATTTATTTAAACTCTTTAGCGATACCAAATTCAGACTCAAGGAGACCGCATATGGTCTCTTTTTTATGCCAATAATTCTGCGGTCCCTCAACTGAAATCTTAAGAGCTCCCATCAAATTTGCAAGGCTTGCACTATCAGACCAACTCCAACCTTCTGAAAGACCATAAAGCAGACCCCCACGATGGGCATCACCACAACCTGTTGGATCCTTGATATCCTTAGCTTGAATAGTTGGTATATCTACAATATCACCTTGGTGATAGAGTTTACTGCCACGCCCACCAAGAGTTACTATTACAGCCTCAAGTCGGGTGGCAATGTTCTCCATATCTAATCCAAGCCTTTGCTCTACAACTGAGGCCTCATATTCATTTAGAGTTAAAGCATCTGCAAGCTCAATCATGGTTTCTAATTCAACCGCATTAAACAGTGGCATAGCCTGACCGAGATCAAATATAAATTTAACTCCCAGTTTATGAAGCGTACGTGCATGTTCAAACATACCCTCTTTTGAATCAGGTGCAACTATTGCCCAATCACAAAATGCTTCATCGATACTATTGGTATGAGAAAACTGCATAGCTCCGGGATGGAATGCACTTATTTGATTTCCATCTAGATCGGTTGTTATATGACACTGAGCTGTAAATGCTTCGTGAATTTGTTTTACATATTTGGTGGAGATTCCCAGCTGTTCCATTCTGTTGATGTAGTCATCTGAATCCTTTCCGACAGTGGCTACGGGAGCAGCATTGCCACCTAGCATATTTAAAGCGTAAGCAATATTTCCTGCACATCCTCCATACTCCTTACGCATGGTAGGCACGAAAAAGGACACGCTTAGAGATTTGATGTTTTCAGGTAATAGGTGATCTTTAAAATGACCTTCGAATTTTGTAATCGTATCGAACGCAACCGATCCGCAAATAAGAACTGGTTTGTGTTTTCCCATATTAATTAGCAATGGATAATTTAAATTTTGATATTACTGGTAGAGGAGCTCTAAAATGAAACGAGATATGTTTTTCAGATTTTGATGCAAAAGCCTTTGCCTCATCAGGCTTCAAATAATCCGACGGAGCTAAAACCTTACTATACGAAACCACATCTGGTTTATGCTCAATTTCCAAAAAAAGATACGGCCAGCTTTGCTCATAATCGCTCTCATTAACTAAAATGGCCTGCAGTTCGTATGTACCAAGATTATTTGCAGTATCCTCAGAAACTAACTGCATAAATTTATTGTTTATGCTTAATTTTGAAGCATCATGAAAGAGGTCGATTTTGCACCCTATTACATCACACATTTTCTGAACAACTGGTCTACTTGCTGGCAATGCAGTAACTATCGCATTTCTAAGAAAGAAAAGGATTTGAAATATCAACAACAAAAATAATGCAAGACCTATCAGAGTTTTTACTAAAGATCTGCCAGATTTAGATTCGAAGTAATCGTTTGAATAATTCTCTTTGTCCTCGTCGTACACTTCCTCTATATCTTCATCGAGTTCAAGTACGATTGGTCTTTCAATAGCAGGTCTATCAGCTCTGGTTTCACGGATAAAGTGATCATCAGCATAACGGTGCGAATCCTCTGGCACCACTCTATGCGGTCTAATAATAAAGTCATCTAGACCCCTAGTTTCATGATCCTCATGCACACGTGGCTGTGATTGCGGGTGGAGCTGTGGTTGCGGTTGCGGTTGCGGTTGAGGATGTGGATGTGGTTGTGGTTGTGGTTGTGGTTGTGGTTGTGGGTGGAGCTGAGATTGAGGCTGTGCATAAGTTGCACCCCCCTGTTTTTGGCTTTCGACAATTGATGCATGTTGCAAAATCTGAAGAACATTTTGAGGCACACTAGTTGCATTAGAAACAGGCACAGTAGATATATCTTTATCAGAAGTTGGCGTATTAACGTCAGATGTACCACTTTCCTCTGTTAGCACTGGAATATCATCTTCGATCAAATTATCAATCGCATTAAAAACTTCCCTACAATTTCCACAACGCACTCGACCCTGTTTTTGGTCAATCTGCTCTTGTGTGACTTTTAATATCGAATGACAATTAGTGCATTGAGTTAGCATCTTTAACTCCACTTAAACAAACCCATCCATCCTTAGACTTCCATACTTTCATAGGTAAAAATTCTGAATAAATATCGATTAATTCCTCGGATTGTCTTTCTAAAATACCTGAAAGCACAAGATTACCCCCGTCTTTCACTCTAGCTGAAAGCATAGGAGCTAGTAATTTCAATGGATTGGATAAAATATTAGCGATAACAATATCATACTGCCCATCTGGAAATTCATTTGGTTCATAAAATTCAATTTCAGTTTGATTTTGTTTCGAATTTAATTTTGCTGTTTCAACTGCTTGCTCATCGATGTCCACGCCCACTACAGGATTAGCCTTGTATTTTTTGGCAATAATAGCGAGGATTCCACTTCCGCATCCATAATCTAAAAGAGATTTGTCCTCTACATTATTTGAGTAGATCCATTCAGCACAAAGACTAGTAGTTGCGTGGCTACCCGTTCCAAAAGCCAGCCCTGGATCAAGATTTATAACCACAGAATCATGTGCCTGATTTATATTATCTACGTGCCAACTAGGTACTATCCATAGCTTTTCTGCTAATTGAATAGGAGGAAATTGCGACTGCGTTAGAGGCACCCAATCAAGGTCGGGAACTGATTGAACTTTGTAATTAAAATCCACATCATATTTTTCTTTAAGTTTTTTAATTAAGCCATCAACATCGGCTCCATCTTCCAGTAATGCCACTAAATTATTTTTATTCCAAGTTTTGATACTTATATCAGTCTCATCATCTGAAAATGAACCTGGCTCACCGAATACTGGCACTTCTGCTGGAGTGTCAACATCCGCATCTAAAAGGGACACTGATAATGCTCCCAACTCTAGAAGTAAATCTGAGATTTCGTCAGCAAAATGTTCAGGAGCAACAATAACAACTTCAATCATACTTACACCAAAAAAAGTAAAAATATTATAAAAAACCCCGAATCAAATTCGGGGCATTTACTACTTAAGATCTGACAAACGTTTCTCTAAGTAATGGATTGTTGTTCCACCCTCTTTGAATTTCGGGTCTTTTACTAACTGTCTATGCAGTGGAATGTTTGTTTTAATACCTTCAACAACCATCTCTGACAAAGCAATATCCATACGTTTAAGTGCTTGGTCGCGCGTAGCTCCAAAAGTAATTAATTTACCAATCATTGAATCGTAATTAGGAGGAACTTTATATCCTGCAAATGCGTGTGAATCAAGACGAACCCCAGGACCTCCAGGAACATGCCATGTACTAATTAAACCAGGTGAAGGTATGAAGTTGTAAGGATCTTCAGCGTTAATGCGACATTCAATAGCATGACCGATTAATCTTATATCTTTTTGTTTATATGGAAAAGACTCTCCTGCTGCAATTAGAATCTGTGCTTGTACAAGATCAATTCCTGTAATGCATTCGGTTACCGTATGCTCTACTTGAATACGAGTATTCATCTCAATAAAGTAAAACTGACCATTTTCATATAAGAATTCGAACGTACCAGCTCCGCGATACTTCATGTTTTTGCAAGCCTTAACGCATCGCTCACCAATTTTTTCTATCAAATCCCTATCAATGCCTGGAGCTGGAGCTTCTTCGATAACTTTTTGATGTCTACGCTGCATAGAGCAATCACGCTCCCATAGCCAAACAGCCTGCCCTAACCCATCACCCAGTACTTGAATCTCGATATGACGAGGGTTTTCTAGAAACTTCTCCATATAAACTTCGGGATTACCGAAAGCTGCAAGAGCCTCTGTTTTAGTAGTTTGAACAGCATTAAGCAATGCCGCTTCAGTGTGAACAACACGCATACCGCGTCCACCACCGCCACCAGCAGCCTTAATAATTACAGGATAGCCTACACGATTTGCTAAATTAACTATCTCTTGTGGATCATTTGGCAATGCCCCCTCAGACCCAGGTACTACAGGCACACCAGCTTTAATCATAGCTTGCTTAGCTGAAACTTTATCGCCCATAGTTCTAATAGAATCTGGGGTTGGACCAATGAACACAAAACCACTATGTTCTACTCGTTCAGCAAAATCTGGGTTTTCGGATAAGAATCCATATCCTGGATGGATCGCTTCAGCATCGGTAACTTCAGCTGCAGCAATAATAGAAGGCATCTGTAGATAACTTTGTTGCGGTGCTGCTGGACCAATGCAAACCGATTCGTCAGCAAGTTTTACATACATAGCTTCACGATCAGCTTCAGAGTGCACAACAACAGTTTTAATACCTAACTCGCGACAAGCTCTTTGTATTCTAAGTGCAATTTCTCCGCGGTTGGCAATAAGGATTTTTTGAAACATATATGCCCTAAAAAAAGAGAAAAAGAACTAACCAATTACAAATAATGGTTGACCGTACTCGATAGGTTCTGCATTTTGGACTAGAATTTCCTTAATAACACCTGATTTATCAGCCTCTATTTCATTAAGAAGTTTCATAGCTTCAATAATGCATAAAGTATCGCCTTCTTTAACTGACATACCAACTTCAACAAATGGAGGAGCACTAGGATTTGGTGCTCTATAAAAAGTACCAACCATAGGTGCCTTAACGACATGTCCAGACAAATCTGGCTTAACTTCAGATTGTGCTACTGGCTCTGGACTAGTAGGTGAAGAAACAGGAGCTTGAGCAACCATAGGATTAACTTGGGCATAAGTCTGAATTGGAGGTAAAGATGTATAGGCAACAGGGGTCTGTTTAACTATACGCACTTTACTATCTGTACCCTCCGTAACTTCAAGTTCAGATATGTCTGACTCTGCTACCAAGTCAATTAATGTTTTTAACTTTCTTAAGTCCATAATATCGCCTTAAAAAAACTGTAATAAATTATTTAAAATTAGGGTAATTTTAAAGACAATTTACAATAAATGTCTACATTTTTAAAACATTATGTCAGAAGTTTTAATTTTAAGTGCATGATCTCTTTATATATAAGATAATAGAGGGTTAAATTTTTCCCTCAAATATAAAAATAATGCATATACATATTCTTGGTATAGGCGGCACCTTCATGGGTGGATTAGCTTTAATAGCTAGAGCCGCAGGTCATAAAGTAACTGGCTGTGATATGGGAGTATATCCTCCTATGAGCGATCAGCTAAAAGAACAAAATATAGAATTTATTGAGGGATTTTCTGAAAATCAAATAAATTTAAATCCAGATCTCTACATAATTGGAAATGTAGTTACACGTGGAAACCCACTTATGGAAGTTATATTAGAAAAAGGGCTTCCATATACTTCTGGACCTCAATGGCTAGGTGAGCATGTTCTAAGAAGCCAGCACGTAATTGCAGTGTTGGGCACTCACGGTAAAACCACATGCACATCCATGCTTACGCATATACTGCAATCTGCTGGATTAAATCCAAATTTTTTAATAGGTGGCATTGCTAAAGATTTCAATATATCAGCTAGATTTAATTCACAGTCTAAATTTTTTGTAATTGAAGCTGATGAATATGACACAGCATTTTTTGATAAAAGATCAAAATTTGTTCACTACCATGCAAATACGGCGATTATTAATAATATTGAATATGATCATGCCGATATTTTTCCAGATTTAAAAGCGATTGAAAATCAATTTCATAATTTTGTGCGCATATTACCGCGAAATGGAACACTAATTGTTCCTAAAAACGATAAAACTATCGATAGAATATTGAGCAGGGGTTTGTATTGCCAAAGAATTGAAATTGGGGATGGGGGTACATGGTCATATGTAAATATTTCTGACTCAACGCAAAACTTTGATATTTTGAAAGATGGGCAAAATGTTGGTCACATAAATTGGGAAATGACTGGCCTTCACAATATAAAAAACGCACTTTCATGTATTGCAGCCGCTGATGTAATTGGAGTTAAGCCTGCTTTAGCTATTGAAGCTTTAAATAATTTTTCTGGCATAAAACGCAGAATGGAAGTTGTTGGTAATCCCAATAACATCACTATATACGATGATTTCGCTCACCATCCAAGTGCAATTGCGACTACTATTGATGGATTAAGAAAAAAAGTTGGAGACCCTAGAATAATCGCCGTGTTCGAGCCTAGATCAAATACCATGAAACTAGGCACTATGGCTAAATTTTTACCTGAAGCTCTTAAAAATGCTGACCAGATATATATTTATGGAGAACTTCACGGTAAGCATGCATTAGGATGGACTCCTGAAGAAATCTTTGGATCTCAAACCAATGTTCATATCTACCATGAAGTTGATAAATTGAAAGATGCAATTCTTGAGGAAGTAAAATCAGGAGACCATGTGGTCATTATGAGTAATGGTAGTTTTCAAGGGCTTCATAAAAAATTAATTAAGGATTTATCTACTAACTAATTATGCATATACTTTACGAAGAAGCAGGAAAAATAAAAGCTGGTACCGTTGCAAAGGATGCTCCTGCAACATTTCAAGTCACTACTTCTTCTGGCAAAGTAGTTAAAGTAAAAAAACAAAACGTATTATTAGAGTTTACAGATATCGATCCAACCGAACTTATGAATGGAGCTATTCCCGAGATACCATTAAAAGCAAATGATTTATGGGAGCTTATTCCTGCCGAGGGTATGGAATTTGAAAGCATAATCGAACTTTGTTCGGACCTACCAAATCCTCCAACTTCGTATAAGCTAGGGGTATTAGAGTTTTTGCGATCCAACCCAATCTACTTTCAGAAGAAAAATAAAACTCATTTTATCCCAGCCCCTAAGGAGCAAATTGAGGCAGCTTTACTTGCAAATGAAAAAAAGAAACAGCAAGAAGCTTTACAAAAGTCATATCTTGATTCCCTAAGGAAAAAAGAGGTGCCCGAGGGCATTGCCAAAGACCCACAGGTATTTTTGAATAAAAATAAATCCCCTTTTTTTTATAAGGCTCTAGAGGATTATTTAACAGAGAGCGGGAAAAGTTTGAATAATATCCTAATGGAGTTAGGATTATTTCAAAACGAGCTTGAACTTCATAAGTACTTGTTGTCGTATAGTTACCCAGAATTAATGCGTCCACATACTTTCGGGCTAGATATAAAAATGCCTGACACTAATACATTATCTCAATCTAAATTAGATAAAGCTACAGTAGAAGCGTATTCTGTCGATGATGATCAAACTACGGAAATTGATGATGCATTTAGTGTAATGCAAGTAGATGGAGACATTTACAAAATAAGTATCCATATAGCAGCACCAGCACTAGTTTACGAAAGGGATAATTGGTTGCACAAAATTTCCACCAAAAGGATGTCTACTTTTTATGCACCCACTGAAAAATACACAATGCTTCCAGATGATATTGTTCAGAGCTTTTCATTGAATCAGGGAGAAGAAAAACCAACTGTATCTCTGTATTTAAAAGCAAATGTAAAGACTGGAGAAATACTGGAACACGAAAACAAGATTGAATTAATTGAAGTAAAGGAAAATCTAGCACTTAACAAACTCGATAACATCATTACAAAAGAATATCTGGAATCCTCTGAGGAAGGTAAATATAAAGATTTATTTAATCCTCTACTTAAATTTGCAAAAGCTAGAAGAAAAATTCGTGAGGATTACCGAGGCTACCCTGAGACCCAAAGAGATGAGTACACATTTAAGATAAATGATGAATTAAACAAAATTGAAATAGAGCCTAGATGTAGGACATCACCATTAAATTTCATTGTGGCTGAGTTGATGATTTTATGTAATCACATATGGGCGGATGATATAAGCAAGTCTAAAATACCAGCAATTTTTAGAGGTTATAACTTTGGGCGGACATCTCAAGGTACTAAACCTACGGCACATGCATTAATTGGTGTGGATAAATACGCTTGGTTCTCATCGCCTCTTAGAAGATTTGTAGATCTAGTTAATCAAGCTCAATTGATAGCATTAATAAAAGGTGGGATGGCAGCTCAACTTATATCTCCGTTTAAGCCAAAAGATGCTGAATTACAAAAGTTGATAGCTAAATTTGATGATGTATATAGTGACTTCAGCTTGCATCAGAATAATTTAGAAAAATATTGGTGCCTAAGATATATTCTTCAAGAAAATATAACAGAAGTTAAAGCTACGGCTATAAGAAATAATATCGTAAGATTTAATGATTTACCTTTTGTAGCTGAATTATCTAAAACATATACCTTCGAAAAAGGTCAAGAATTAAATTTGAAAATTAATTCTGTAGACTTAGCTTCCCTTTCATTGGATGCGAATTTAATATGAAAACCGCAAGAAAACTCTTGTCGCATGAGATTTATAGAACCTGCTCTTTAGTGTTAGTGGTATTACTCGGGCTATTTACATTTTTTGAAACCATTGAAGAATTCGATAAGATAAATGAAATCTATACAGTATGGGTGATGCTGGCACTTCAGGCATTTCAACTGCCGACACGCCTATACGACATTCTACCTATAGGGTTATTGATTGGATCTGTGGTTGCCCTTGCAAATCTAGCTCAAAGAAACGAACTTGTTATTCTTAGAGTTTCAGGGTTAAGTAGCAGAAAATTATTATTTATGTTGTGGTGGATTGCACTTCCTATCATAGTATTAGCTACTTTGCTTTCCGAAGTTATTACTCCATGGGCAGATCAAAAAGTCAGTGCTATTAATATGGCAGTACTTGGAAAAAAAAGTAATCAGCTAAATTCTGGATATTGGTTTCGCGAACCAGTCTCATCAAATACTTATCGCGTAATTAATCTAACAAACCTTAAAAATGACGGGGAAATCGAAAACATAAAAGTTTTTGAGTATTCGAGTATAGATAATCAATTTAAACGTTTGCTTTCCGCCGAAACAGGGACTTTAGAAAATAATGAGTTGGAACTAACAAACGTAGTTCAAACTGTAAGTTTAGTAGATATCAACAAAATCCTAAACGATGAACATGATCCAGTTTTAAAAGTTTCAAATTCAAATAAACTTGAAAAAATTAAACTTAAAACTTCATTAACACAAGATCGATTATTAGCGACTGAATTAAAGCCAGACAGAATGTCAACTTTAAAACTTTTGGATTACATTGACTACCTAAAGGAAAATCAATTAGAGCACAATAAGCACGTAGTAGCATTGTGGAGAAAGCTCAGTTATCCTTTTGCTTTGATTGTTATGATCACCCTAGCTACACCATTAGGATTTATACAAACTCGCAAGGGAGGCGTAGGGGCTAAAATATTTATAGGCATACTTTTAGGTATAGTATTTTTTATGGTAAATCAATTGTCACTTAATATGGGTATGCTCAGTAAGTTACCTGCTTGGATTACAGCTACATTGCCAAACATAATTGCAATGATACTAGCTATCTATGCTCTATATATGATTGAAAGAAAACCTAAACCTAAACCTCCTCAAATTACGACATGACAGATACTAAAAAAAGTAAAACCGTTTGGGCTATCGGGGATGTACAAGGATGCTTTGACCCCCTAAAGGAATTGCTTAATTCCAAAGAAATTAGGCACGATTCTGATGCTGAAATTTGGTTTGCGGGGGACATAATAAATAGAGGTCCAAAATCGCTCAAAACGATTCGTCATATCATGTCTATGGAGGATAAGGCAGTTACTGTCCTAGGAAATCACGACTTGCATTTGCTTGCTTGTTATGCGGGGTTTAGAAGGGAAAACAAAACCGATACCATTAATGAAATTCTATGTGCTCCAGACGTTAAGGATATTATTAATTGGCTACGCCATCGTCCACTTGCACATTATGCTCATGGGCACCTGATGGTGCATGCTGGAGTATTGCCAAAGTGGGATCTAGATAAAACTTTATCTTTAGCTCGAGAGGTAGAGGAAGCATTACAATCTAAAGACTGGAAAAAGTATTTAGAGAAAATGTACGGAAATGAACCTAACAGATGGACGGATTCCCTTAAGGGTTCACGCAGACGCAGGGTTATCATTAATTCCTTTACTAGGATGCGTATGTGCTATCCAGATGGCTCTATGGAATTTGGATCTAAAGATGCTCCTTCAAACTCAAAACAGGTTAACTTAGTACCTTGGTTTGAAGTGGCTGACAGAAAATGTAAGGACTTAACCATAATTTTTGGTCACTGGTCTACATTGGGGCTTATGGTCAAGAAGCACTTAATAGCACTTGATACAGGCTGTGTCTGGGGCGGAAAGCTTACGGCTATCAGGCTTTCCGATCGCATGCTAGTTCAAGTGGATGGGGAAAACCGTAAGCCTAAAAGAAGAATATGATTACCGTGAGGATATTTGGGGGGTGGCCACTTCATTTAGAAGCTGTTTATAGACAAAGTCCGTCAACTCCTGCCTTGAAAGTTCACCCTTGTCGGGCATCTGCATCATAGGAAGATATTTAACAGTAACACCAACTTTTCTGCTACTTAAAAGTATCCATAAATTTTTCATCAAACTTTGGTCGCCTACAAATGCAACCCTACCACTTCTCTCTCCTTTATAAGTGAAAAGCAAAGCCACTGGTTGCACAGGTATCTCCATTTTGATGGCAACGTCAAATAGACCACTAAAAAGTGGTAGTACGGTGAACCCCTCAGTCGTAGTTCCTTCAGGAAATAAGCCAACACTATCTCCTTTGGAAAAAGATTCGGCCATCTTTTCATTGATTTCTTTCAAACCCTGGCGAGAACTGCGATCAATATATATCGTTCCAACGGCTGACACCATCCAGCCCACAATTGGCCAACTTTTAATTTCAACTTTTGCAATAAAACGATTTATTCTTTTGCAATTTAAAAGAAAAATATCAAGCCAAGAGACGTGATTAGCAACTATCAGCACGGGTCCCTCTAAAACTGGTGTTCCTTTGTACTGAATTTTTATACCAGTGGATCTAACTAAAGCTTTAGATAATCTTCTTATTACCTCATCTCTACGTTTTTGATTAAAAACCTTGTAACACAACACCAAAAACATCATCCCCGTAAGGATGATGAGAACTAGAAATAAAAATCTATAAAAAAATCTAAGAAGTGGCAAAAATCTACTCCCTATTAAAAACTAACTTTCCTCCAACAAAAGTCATGTTAACTTTTGCAGGAAGAGGATAATTTAGAAAGGGTGTATGATAATTTAAGCTACTCAATGTGTCACTACTTGGGACCCACTCTGTCTCTAAATCCACGCAAATTAAATCTGCTGGCATACCTTCATGAATTGAACCAAGGTTTAACTGCTTAGAAAGAATTTGACCTGGCTTATTACTAATAAAGGATATGGCATCTAATAAGGCAACATTATTTTGTAGGGACCATTTAATAACTGAGCTCAATAGCAATTCAAACCCCACAGCCCCAGCTTGAGCCTCTGCAAAGGGCACCTGCTTATGATCACTGCTAACTGACATATGGTTAGAACTAATCGCATCAATAGTACCGTCTAATAAGCCCTCAGTTATGGCACTTCTATCTTTTTGCGAACGAAGTGGTGGACTTAATCTAAAGTGAGAGTCGAAAAAACCAACATCTTGATCAATAAAAGTCAGATTATTTATAGAAACATCACATGTGACTGGCAAACCTTGTTTCTTAGCCTCCCTGACGATACTAATACCCTCGGCACTAGTTAGATTTGAAATATGCAGAGTGGTCATGGTGCTTTTTTGCAATGCAAACAAGGTATTTAAGGCAATAGTTTCAGCCTGAACGGGTATTCCTTTTAAACCTAATCTAGAGGCATATGCTCCACTAGCCATAACTCCATCAGCCGTTAAATTCGGTTCAGATGCCTGAAGCCACAAAGCAAGATGATGTGTACGTGCATAACGCATAGCTCTATTGAGTGTTGAGAGATTTATAAGCGGATTATTCGATTGAGAAAAACCAATGCATCCCGCATTTTTTAAAGTAGCCATGGGTGCAAGAACTTCCCCTTCTAAACCCATGGTTAAAGCACCCAATGGGTAAACATTAGATAAGCCCATATCCTGAGCGTTTCGAAGAATGGTGTCAACCAAACCAGGTTCATCTAGAATTGGCTGAGTATCTGGAGACAACACAAGACTTGTAATACCTCCAGCCACAGCAGCGTTAAGTTCTCGATTTAGATTGTGATAGGGATCATTGCCCCCCTTAAGGTGAGAGCAAAGGTCCACAAGACCTGGCATAATCACTTTGCCAGAAAGGTCAAATTTCTGGGCCTCTGCATAGTTATCTATGCTTTTATCTTTAATAATTTTAGATACCTTACCCTCTTCAATTATTAGGGTGGCAATACCATCGTTTCCACTTGCAGGGTCTAACAAACGAGCATTATCTAAAACGTATTTCATTTAGTACCCCCAAGAATTTTCATAACAGCCATCCGAACAGCAATCCCAAACGTAACTTGATCCAGAATTACCGCCTGCGGTCCATCTGCAATGCGAGAATCAATTTCAACACCACGATTCATAGGGCCTGGATGCATCACAATTGCATCATCCTTAGCGAGTTTAAGTTTTTTCTCCGTTAAGCCATATGTCTGATAATACTCATGTGCTGAAGGCAATAAAGCTCCACTCATGCGCTCGTTTTGAAGACGAAGCATAATAATAACGTCAACATCCCGTAGCCCCTCTTCCATGCTTGTGAACACTTTTACGCCCATTTTATCGATGGCAGTAGGCAATAATGTAAGGGGTCCAATCACACGAATTTCAGCAGCACCCAACGTAGTAAGTGCATGTATATCAGAGCGAGCTACTCGAGAATGCATAATATCACCCACAATAGCCACGGTTAGATTAGAAAAATCCTTTTTATAGTGGCGAATAGTGTACATATCAAGCAAGCCCTGTGTCGGATGGGCATGCCAGCCGTCACCTGCATTAACAACATGTACATGATCTTTTGTATGGTTGGCAATGAGATATGGAGCCCCACTAGCATTATGTCTAACTACAAATATATCGGCTTGCATGGCTGATAAGTTATCAATCGTATCAAGTAAGGATTCGCCTTTAGAAGTCGATGATGATGAAATATTAAGATTAAAAACATCAGCAGAGAGCCTTTTGGCTGCTATTTCAAATGTAGTACGAGTGCGGGTTGAGTTTTCGAAAAAAAGATTAAAAACGTTTTTGCCATGGAGATAGGGATATTTTTTGCTCTCTTCAGATGAAGCTTCTGCAAATTCCTTCGCCGTATCAAGAATTTGATAAATAATATCTTTCGGTAAACCCTCGGTAGACAAAAGATGAACCAGTTCACCGTTTTTATTTAATTGTGGGTTATACATGGATTAATCCTCTTTTTTAGTATCGGTTACTAGTTTAGAGTTGTATTCAGGTTTAAAAAATCTCTCAAGAATTACTGCAGCTGCGTAATGGTCCTCGTCAGGACCGCAATGACATATCTCTTGAGCTTCTACGCTACTATACCTTTCATCTATAAGTTCAACAGGCAGATTAAATCTTCCGTGAAGCTGATTTGCGAATTTTCTAGATAAACGGCTTGCTTCTTGTTCCTGACCACCTAACGTAATAGGAAGACCTACTACCAATAAATCTGGATTCCACTCGTTTATATAGTTAGCCACTCCTTCAAAACGAGCATCAACAGTATCATTGTGAATAATACCTAATGGACGTGCACTTTTAGTGATGCTATTTCCCAGTGCAACTCCTATTTTCTTTTTTCCGTAGTCAAAAGCTAGTATGGTTAAGGGTTTAGATGAATTGTTTGAATTATTATGCATTACCACTACCACCATGTAAATCGTGAGGTTCAATACCAATAAACTCAAAAGCTTTACGATATCTATCTTCAATAGGAACCTCAAAGATTAGGGACAAATCACCCTTTAGAGTTATCCAATAATTAGACACAATCTCTTCCTCAAGTTGATTTGGGGCCCAACTGCTATACCCATTAAATACAACTAATCTTTTGGATCCTGTTCCCTTTGCATAGTCTTGTAATATCTCAGTGCTATCAAGCATCTCAGGCATGGTATCCCCTTCTGTGACCACCAAAATATGATCTAACCCAAGGGGACCGCCCGTAAGAATCTTTGATTCGGGAAACTTCTCCTGAATTTTACCCCAGCTATCTTTAGGTATTTCGTGTATGTTTGCATCATCTAAGTCGGGATTCATAGGTTCCACGAAATCAGTTAAATCATGGGGACTAGGTTTATTAATAACAACACCTAAAGCACCGTCTTCATCGTGTTTTAAAATATAAACAACAGAATTATCGAAGATAGATTCTCCAGAAGACGGCATAGCTACTAAGAAGTAGCCTGAGAGAGCAAGTTTATTAAGAGCCATTACAAATTACATAGGGATTTCTTGGAAATCGTCCTTTGTGCCACCGCAGTCAGGACAGGTCCAGTCAGCAGGAACATCCTCCCACTTAGTACCAGGCGGAATTCCAGATTCTGGATCGCCGAGTTCTTCGTCATAAATATGACCGCAAATGATACACATATATGTCTTCATGAACTATCCTTGAGTGTAAAATCTAATTTTACAAAATTTTTTAATCAATCTGATACGTTATGTTTATACCAAGAGGACTTTACGGAATCACCCCAGATTGGATTGAATTTAGTAAAGTATTACAGGCAGTTGAGATTGCTTGCGATGCTGGTTTGCCCATGTTGCAGTTTCGCAGAAAAATTAAGGAACCAAGCTTTGAGCGCCTTAAGCAGTGCCAGGCTATAAAAAATATTTGTGATAAAAATAACTGTGTCTTAATTGTTAACGATAATTTAGAACTGGCTAGAAGTTGTGAGGCAAATGGTGTGCATTTAGGCCGTGAGGACATGGACTTACTGGATGCAAAACTGGGTGAAGCTTTAAATAGTAATAATTTTATTGTTGGCATGAGCTGTTATAACGAATTGGAATTAGCTTCAAAAGCTGTTGAATTAGGTGCATCTTATATAGCTTTTGGGTCCATGTTCCCCTCTCCAACTAAACCTAATGCCGTAAAAGCAAACTTAGATTTAATTCGTAGGGCTAGAAAATTGTTTCCCGTTACACCTATTGTGTGTATCGGGGGCATTACATTAGACAATGCACCTTATGTAATTGAGGCTGGAGCAGATATGTTGGCGGTTATATCTGGTTTATTTGAAAAAGAGGACATTGCCACCACTATAAAGGAATTTAATAAATTATTTTGAATGGAAAGATTATGACTACTAACCAAGCTATATTTGAGCGAGCTCTTAAAACTATACCTGGAGGCGTAAATTCTCCAGTTCGTGCTTTTCAGTCTGTAGGCGGTGTTCCGAAATTTATAAAAAAAGCTGAAGGTGGCTATATGTGGGACATTGAAGGTAAGAAGTATGTTGACTACATTGGATCATGGGGACCAGCTATCGCAGGACACGCTAATCCAGAGGTTATCGAGGCTGTGCAGAAAGCTGCCGTCGACGGGTTATCATTTGGAGCTCCCACAGAAGCTGAGGTTCTGATAGCTGAAAAAATCTGCGAACTTCTGCCTAGTATAGAGCAGGTACGCCTTGTAAGCTCAGGCACTGAAGCTACTATGAGTGCAATAAGACTTGCTCGAGGCTTTACTGGTCGCAATAAAATCTTGAAATTTGAAGGTTGTTATCATGGGCATTCTGACAGTTTGCTTGTGAAGTCGGGTTCTGGACTTTTGACTTTTGGAAATCCTTCTTCTGCAGGAGTTCCAGAGGAATTTGTTTCCCACACAATCGTAATTGAGTACAACAATATAGAGGCTGTTCATGAATGCTTCTCGCAATATGGCAATGATATTGCATGCGTTATCGTTGAACCTGTTGCGGGAAATATGAACCTTGTTAAACCTACAAAAGAATTTTTGCAATCCTTGCGTGAAAGTTGCGATAAACATGGTTCAGTTCTAATTTTTGATGAAGTTATGACTGGATTTCGTGTGGGTTTAAATTGTGCTCAAGGACACTTTGGAATAAAACCTGATATGACTACTTTAGCGAAAGTGATTGGTGGTGGTATGCCTATCGGAGCTTTTGGTGGGCGTCGTGACATTATGAGCAAGATTTCTCCCCTTGGACCTGTATACCAAGCTGGCACACTATCAGGAAATCCAGTAGCAGTAGCTGCGGGGCTTAAAACTCTTGAAATTATCTCTAGACCTGGTTTTTACGATGGTATAACTTCATATAATGAAAAATTTACTAGTGGATTGAAAGATATTGCCAACAAAAAAGGTGTTAAGTTTACTACTGACTTTATTGGTGGCATGTTTGGGTTATACTTCTTGAACTCTGTACCACAAAGTTTTGCAGATGTACAGAAATCAGACATTGAAGCTTTTAAAGTATTCTTCCACACACTACTTGAAAATGGTGTCCATTTAGCACCGTCAGCATTTGAAGCTGGCTTTATTTCTGCCTCACACGATGAGGAAAGTTTACAAATAACATTTAAAGCGGCTGAGTCGGCGTTTGATGCTGTGGCTGCACATAAAGGGTCTTAATGAACGACAGTAAATTTGCCGATCTTGGCATTGAGCAGACATTATTAAAATCGCTGGAAAGGATTGATTTTAGAAATCCTACAGAGGTTCAAGTTAAGTCTATTCCACTTGCACTAAAGGGTAAAGATTTAATTGTTTCTGCACAAACAGGAAGCGGCAAAACTGCAGCCTTTATGCTTCCATCTATTCAACAACTTTTACATGAATTGGAAACTAGACCTGCTCCGGAGCAGATTGCAAGTAAATCTTCTAAGCAACGTAAAAGAAGGTCAGAAGCAAATCCTCCTAAGTATGGCGTGCAGATTTTAGTACTCACACCTACTCGAGAACTTGCAATGCAGGTGTCGGATGCTACTAAAGAATTTATTTATGGCTTTAAGGGCGTACACATTGCCACCCTGGTAGGTGGGATGGCTTATGGACCGCAAATTAACTCACTCTCCAGAGAGGTTGAAATTGTTGTAGCTACTCCTGGGCGTTTGCTTGATCATATTAAAGCTGGTCGTGTGAATCTGCGTAATTTGAAAATTTTAATTTTGGATGAAGCCGATCGCATGCTTGATATGGGGTTTATACACGATATTAATAATGTGGTCGCAGAGACTCCAGATGATCGACAAACACTTTTATTTTCAGCTACTTTTGAGGGCAATGTAGTTAAGCTTGCGAGAGATATGCTTACTGACCCTGAACGCATTATTGTATCTGACCATACTGATAAGCATCAAAACATCGAGCAATACTTGTTTTATGCGGATACGGTTGGTCATAAGTTCAAATTACTCGAGGCTTTACTGAAAGATCCAGAAGCCGAGCAAGTTATCGTGTTTACTAAAACTAAACGTGGAGCGACTGATTTAGCAGGACGATTGAAAGATATCGATATTAAAGCGAGTGAGCTTCACGGTGATATGAATCAAGGTCAGAGAAACCGCACAATTCAAGGTTTACACAAGGGTAAGATTAAAGTTCTTGTTGCTACTGACGTGGCTGCTCGTGGAATTGATATACAAGGCATAAGCCATGTAATTAATTATGATTTACCGATGCAAGCTGAAGACTATGTTCATCGTATTGGACGTACTGGTCGTGCAGGACGTGATGGTCGTGCATACACGTTAGCATTGTTGTCTGAACGGCGTGGAGTAAGGTTTATTGAGAACTACATAAAGCGAGAATTTGATATTGCGGTGATTCCAGGGCTTGAGCCTGTAGGTCGTGGGGCGACGAAGAAAAAAGCTTCAGTTGGTTCTGGGTCACGTGTTTCTGGGTTGCGTGGTTCGGGGACAAGAGTGGGCAGTTCACGAGGTGCGGGCGGTCTGCGTGCTGGTGCGGGGACACGTTTAAGTTCGAGTTCGGGTTCACGCAGTGCGGACAAGACAGCTCACAAAGATGTCGATGCTCGCAAAGGTAAGAGACTTAAAAAAGGTAACGATAACAAAGATATTCTTGCTCGCTATGAGAGGACTGAGGACAAAAAAAGGGATTTAAATTCACGTGAGCGTACTCGCAAATCATCCAAAGCGAAATCTGAAGTAGCTTCAAAATCCGAATCCACAAAATCTTACAAAAAATCAAAAACTGATAAACGTTCTAGCAGTAAAAGCTTCACAGAAAGCCGTTCTAAATCAACTGCTCGTGCAGGTCGCAAAATCTCATCAGACGCTCCTAAATTTTCAGAATGGGAACGTGGAGCACGTAGCAACAAACCTAAGCACGTTAAGAGAAGACAAACTAAAAAGTAGATGAAAAATTTGCCATCTCCTTCCAAAGAAGCCATAGAAATAAGCCAAAAACTTGACAAATATATTCGTCAAAAATTTGCTAATCGCAATGTAATTGAATTCGACAAGTGGCTAAATGAAGTTTTATACGCACCCTCGCTTGGTTACTATAACAATGCATTGCCAATTTTTGGGTCTAAAGGAGATTTTGTTACAGCTCCCGAAATAAGCCATTTTTTTGGAAAATGCCTAGGGAATCAGATTCGTCAAATTCTAGAACAATGTGATTCCAAACATATTTTGGAGTTTGGGGCTGGCTCTGGTGCGATGGCTAAGCAAATACTCAAGGCTTCCACGGATGCTCATATTAAATACTTCATCTTAGAATTATCAGCTGATTTAAGGGCATTACAACAAAATACACTTTCAGAATACGCAGACCGCATTGTTTGGCTCGATTCATTACCTGAAAAATTTCAAGGGTGTATTCTTGCAAATGAAGTCCTGGACTCAATTCCTCCTAAAATTTTTGAATTTTCTGATTCAGAAGGCCACATAGAGATAGGAGTACGTGCTGCTGAAGTTGGGTATGAGTTTGCAAAAGTAGGCATTGCCACACACAAGGAAGTTTTAGAGCGGATACCAAATATCAACGGCTATAGAAGTGAAATAAATTTCCGGGCAGAGGCTTGGATACGCTCATTGGCTGGTCTTCTTACAAATGGTGGCATTTTACTCATCGACTATGGTTTTGCTAGGAGCGAGTATTATCATCCGCAACGAAATGAGGGCACGATTATGTGTCATTTCAAACATCATACCCACTCCAATCCATTGATAAATATTGGCATTCAGGACATTACATCGCATGTGGATTTTACCGCTGTGGCTGATTCAGCAATTGATGCTGGGCTTGAGCTTTGGGGGTATACAACTCAGGCTAGTTTCTTGATTTCATGCGGTTTGGAGCATGAGCTTCTTAAAACTAATGATTTAAGTTTGTCTCAGAAAACGGGCATTAACACACTTATTTCTGAAGCTGAAATGGGGGAACTTTTTAAGGTTATGCTTTTCTCTAAAAATTTGGATTGGCCTGAAGACCCGCTAGGATTCAGGGTTTCTGACCGTCGATATAGTCTTTGATTATTTCTATGCGAATAGATTCTGCTTTGGATTTTATTTCTATAGGTGATAACCCGCTCAAGTCACCTAAATCAATTTTTTTGACTTGCTCTGCTAATTCATTCCAATGTTCTAAAAAAGCCACTCTCGGGTAATCGTAGTAACTATATTTATTTAAGTGATGTGCAACCTCTAAAATTACTAATAACTTTTCTGGCTTACGAATCCCATCACTTGCGGTGATTATATTTAAAATTGAAACGGCATCTATTTTAAAGTAACGTAGTTTTTCTATTATCTTTGGCAATGTATTTGCGTATTCTCTAAATTCCCTTGGAACAGCAAAATTTTGCGATTGAAAATCATTAAAATAACTAGAAAAAACTAAGTACTGATGAATTAAATCAAAACCTAATCGGGCTCCAATATCTAATTCATCTCCCTTTTGTACAAGCCTCATATTTGGAAATAATTTTTCAAATGCTCCGACTTCATGCAAAAGCGTAAAAAATCGACTTGGTGCTTTTTCTACCAATGACCTTGATAGTTCCTTCCACACACGTTCTGAAACTAATGAATCAACCTCTCCATCTTTGACCATTGCTCGACATAGCTCTAATGTATCGAAGTGAACAGAAAAATCAGGAAATCTTGATAAAAATCTACCAAGCCTTAATATTCGAACTGGGTCTTCTGAAAAGGATTCGCTAATATGACGAAATGTTCTGTCCCTAATGTCAGTCAACCCCCCGTATGGGTCGTATACTAAGCCTCTAGAATCAACGGCCATGGCATTTATAGTAAAGTCTCGTCGTTTTAAATCTTCTGTTAGAGTCACGTCCCCGGTAAAGAAATCAAATCCGTGATAGCCTTTTGATGTTTTGCGTTCCGTCCTTGCAAGTGCGTATTCCTCTCCTGTATTCGGATGTATAAAAACTGGGAAATCGGCTCCAACTGGCTTAAACCCTCGACTAAACATATCTTCAGGAGTTGAACCTACAACAACCCAATCTTTATCCTTAATAGGCAATTCAAGAAGACAATCTCTAACTGCACCGCCTACACAATACAAGTCTAGACCTCGAGTAAGATCATCAGGTTCAAATCTTAAATCTTTTAATTGCATAAGTCGTTGAAATATTTCTGTAGCTATTAATATAATAATAGTGTAATAAATTATATAGGCGCTACATTTGAAGGATATTACCCGTAAGGATTTACTGTTTATCAGAGATTCAAAAAGCCTCGAAGAATTAGCTTCATCTAGTGAAAGTGTATGCGAGACACTTTATCATTTTATTAAATCAAAATCTCCAACACCATGCATTATTGCTGCATATTGGGCAATCAACTCTGAATTAAATTTAAAGTGCCTAATTAAAAAGTTGCACTCAGAAAATTATCAAATTATGCTACCAGTAGTTATCAAATCACAACAACCACTAGCGTTTGCAGTTTGGACACCTGATACTTTTTTTGAAATAAATAAATTTGGTATAAGCGAACCGATTAGCCCACTTGTTGAGCTTATCCCAGACATTGTTTTGGTTCCTATGGTGGGTTACACAAACGATAAACATAGAATCGGTTATGGCGGTGGATTTTACGATCGTACACTTGGCAGATGGAATAGTAAAAATATAAATCCCATAAAAATTGGAATTTCCTGGGCAGATTGCGTTGTACCAAAAGATATTGATTTACAAGTAGAACCCCACGATGTTCCTATGGATTTTATAGCCACCGAAAAAGAAATTTTCTAAATAGCACCGCTGTTATATTGATTATTTCAAGAATTATCAGCAGTAGGGAATTGCTTTAACTCTATTTTTTTTCAAATTCAGGCAAAATTTTGTATAGTTTGATAGCCATAAAGCTATTGTTTAGATAAATTATGTTCAATGTTACTTTATCAGTGAGAATATTTATAAACTCTATGGAAGAACCATAAAGATTACTAAATACAAAAGAATAAAAACGTAGCATATCTTCATGTTTCTTTTTCCAGTCTTCGTCGTTGGGACACCCTAAAAATATTTAGAACAAATTTCGAATAATTCCTTTTGTTCTTTATCCATTTCTAATAATACTTTTTGCTCTAGTTTTTGGTCAGGTAGCATTATTGTGATCTGATACATATTCTGAGCGAGTTCAGAAGCACGAGTTGTGGAAATCTTTGATTTTTCTTTGTCTAAGGCATATTCTAAGGTTTTTAAAATTGAATATGCAGCAAATACTATGCTTATATGAGCTCTAATCCTGCTCTCGTTCCTATGATATGTTGGGCGAATTTTTAAATCAGTCTTTGACATTCTGAACGCACGCTTAATTTGCCAAAGTTGACCATAATGCTCCAGTAACTCACTGTCGGTAAGTTTAGTGTTGCTTCTATAGCCTTTCATCTGTTTCGTTAAAGCTCTTTACATCACCATCAGCCCATCTTTGGCTCAGTATCTTATTTTGAATCGATTTGATCTCGTTCATAGTCTACGATTCGCTCTTTATCAAGCAACATCCCATGAAGATGACCTGATCCATATATTAAATAATCAACCTCTTTTCCATCTAGCCTTACTGTTTTGATAAGATTAGATAGCCTACCGAGCACATCATATCTATAGCCAACTTCATGATTAAGGGCATCAACACGTGATTCAATTCGACCTGCAGGGTTATATTTATAACGTGTCTCACGATCAAGCCCGTCAATGAACTTAAGTAGACGACCTTCAGCATCGTGATCTAGGTATACAGGATTGGTTTAGGTTTTATTTAGTTTGGCAATGTTAAAGAATAAAGTCCAAAACCCTTAGTTTGAAATTAGAGGGCGTTGAGTTTAAATATTAATGATTACTTAGGCAATGGTTAAGGTAATTTTAGTATCTGATAGAACTTTTCGTTTTTTCAAAAATCCAACGCCTTATCATAAAGAAGTTACACTTCAAAAATTATTTACAATCTCCTTCATTAAAAATTGAAAATTTACTCTAAATTATCTACAGTCTCTAAGCCTCAAATGGTGGGAATATTTTATCGATCAATACTTTATTTCTAGCATCTATCTTCACTCCCTATTCTTTGTTAATCAATAATTTTGGAGTAATTATGTATGCACACTTTTCTATGCATGACAAACATAAATCTAGTGTAAGGTAGTTTTAAAATACTAATTATCGTTAGTTTCATAACCGATTGTCGATAATGGAAATCATAATGAATTGTCAAAACTCCATTAAATAATATCCAACAGAGAATTAAAATAATTCTTCATATAATGCATAGAAGGTAAATCACACTATATAAGTTTTTTTAGTTAAAAAGAGCCACATCAGCTATACCATAATCAATAATAAATAAATCACTATGTCTTATCTTCATACCTCTACCATGCTCCCTGTCTTCTGAAACCCAAAACTGAATTCCAAACACCAAATCTTCTTCATCAAGTTCTGACAAAATATTTATACGCAACAATTGAACTTCAGCACTAGGGAGTTCAACTTTGATTCTTGCTTTAGCAAGGGCTAGCCAATTATCTGATCTCTCTATAAAATTCCATATTCTAAGTTGATTTTCCTTACTAATTTCCTGGTAAGCCGATTCTAAATCATCGGAAATACTTAAAAATATTTCATTTTCTTCTTGAGGAATATCAATTGACATTTCAAATTCATTGCTCTCATTCAAAATTATTGGCATCATAACTACCCTTTTAAATAATTAATTTGTACACTTACCTTTATTAAGTTCATCTGCTTTCTGTTTTGCTTCTCTTGTATCGTATTTGACACCATGATGTTTTTCATACTCACTTACTGAACCACTGTGAGGATAAGTAGCCTCATGATCTGCAGTAGTAACTAATTGCATTTTGGCTTCATTTGTTACTGGGTTATAGTCTACATGGTGCCAAGTTACATCACCATATTTTAGTCTGTGAGCATTTCTAGTAGCGTTACCACTCTTTCCAAATAACTCTGCCAATTTATTTGCTTCTGCAAAATCACGGCCCCTACTCCCTTGTAACTTAATAACTACTTCCTTAATCACTTTATTTGGCGGAAAGGTTACTGGCTGATATGATAACCCCCATGGATCCACCCATTCCACAGGGTTAGGAGCATATTGATATAGGTTTATGCCACCCAACAATCCTATCGGGTCTAAGGATATATATCTACCAATCTCTGAGTCATAGTACCGGAAGGTATTGTAGTGAAGCTCACTTTCTGCATCAAAGTACTGACCTTGGAATCTATGATTGTTTATTACACCATCATCAGACACAGGAGCTGAGATTATCGTATCTCCCCATGCCTTAGATTGTGCCTCCCACACCACCTCTTGATCTGCGTTCATCAGGATCTGTGGAGTGCCTATTTGATCATTCACATAGTGATATACGGCTGGACTACTACTGCCTGCCCCTCCAGAACCACCGCCTAAGCTGCCATAGCCAAGACCTACAGCAGCAGAATTCGTATACTGCACAAGTGGTACAAACTCTCCATCCTCATACAAGTACTGAACTTCTGATCTTAGCTTTCTTATCTCTGAGTGTGCATCCTTTCTTATCTGAGCCTGAACTGCTAACTGCTCCCCAATCCTATCCTCAGAGGCAATGGTCAGACCATACCAGTCATAAAGCGTCTGCTCTAATACCTCTTTAGTCCTTACATCTACTACTCTCTTGCCTATCCTTCTGCCAAACACATCATAGCGGTACTGGGTATCAAGCCTACTTCCTGCTCTAGCTCCTCTAAATGTAGAAGACTTCATCTGATTGAATCCATCCCAATCAAATGTCTGTATTCCCTTAGCACTCTCTTTTTTGATTAAATTGCCTCTTTGGTCATAATCAAAGTGTGAGCCTGCAATGTGCCTTAGCAAATTGCCCATCACTTTAGATATGCCACTAGGAAGTGTATTCTCTACTTGATGATGATATGTGCTTAAAGCACTATGCTCTTTACTTAAGATATTGTGTGCTGGGTCAAAGCTAAAGGTCTCCTCTCCCAATGGTCCCTTAGCATTGATTAGTCTTCCTATCGGGTCATAACGATAGCTAAGCTCTCCTTTGCGACTATCTTTAATGTTGATTAACTGATTGGCTCCATCGTACTGATAGTCTCGATTTAGTATGCATTTCTTAACGTATTTGCCACTTTGTGTGTGTTGATTAGCTAGACGACCTGCTGCATCATATGCTGTGGTCTGAAGCATATCCTGAGCCCAATGGCGTTTTACTTCACGGTGATTGTCATCTCGTTCATAGTCAACGATTCGCTCTTTATCAAGCAACATCCCATGAAGATGACCTGATCCATATCTTAAATAATCAACCTCTTTTCCATCTGGCCTTACTGTTTTGATTAGGTTAGATAGCTCATCGTATTCAAATCTCCATAGCTTGGTGACATGATGATCAAAGATGTCGTATGAGTGAATCTCTCTTAACACATTACCTAATGCATCAAGCTCAAACTGATTCTCTGATGTTGGGTTTTTCGCTAACGTGAGTCGCCCATTTAAGTCATAGTCATATTCACGGACCTCATCTGCACTAGTGGTCTTAGTCATACGACCCATAATGTCGTACTGGAAGCTTAGGGTCTGATCTACAAACGTAACACTATCTAAACGCCCTGTTAACTTGTTGACCTGATAACGCTTCTCTTTACCGTCAAACCCTCTTTCATAAACAAGCCTACTAAGCGGATCATACTCAAAGAGGTATTTGTCATTGTTTTCATTGATAAGCTTAGATAACCTACCAAGCACATCGTATCTATAGCCTACTTCATTATTAAGGGCATCGAAGCGTGTTTCAATTCGACCTGCAGGGTTATATTCATATCGTGTCTCACGATCAAGCCCGTCTATGAACTTAAGTAGACGCCCTTCAGCATCATGCTCTAGGTATACAGGGTTGGTTTATGTTTTATTTACTTTGGCAATGTTAAGGAATAAAGTCCAAAACCCTTAGTTTGAAATTAGAGGGGGTTGAGTTTAAATATTAATGATTACTTTGGCAATGGTTAAAAGATTAATGGTTATTGAAAAAAATTCGCTTTTCTCAAAATCAACAACCAATCAAAAGTAATCTTAGCTTTAAATATTATTTACAATATCCATATTTAACATTTGTGCTTTCACACAAAATAATTTACAGTCTGAAATTTAATATTATTCACCATACTCTTTCAAAAATTTAACTAGAACTTTTTCTACAAATTCTTTCATATTTTTAGCTTGTTTTTTAACCTGAGGGGGGTTAAACTCATGAGCAAAAATTGAAACTCTATTGTTGTCACTATCGTACAATATCTTATCTCCATCAGCATATAGCCCAAACTCACCTAGTACAATATACTCTCTATTTTCATATGTGAAAGTATCTAAATTATCAAAGTCAATATTTACACTTTCAAATTCAAGAAGCGAAATATTTTTAAAAAACTCCTTGAGATCTTCGGGAAAATTTGTAGACAATTCCTTTTCTTTGGATAAAATATCACGAAGTGATTTGCCGACTTCAATTCTAGAATCCTCATCAAAAGAACCTGATATTTGGTTAAATAACTTGGGATAGGTTTGATTTAGATAAGAAAAATTATTCGTTATATTTTGAATAAACTTATTACGTTTTGCACTAAGTTTATTTCGAAAACTATCAGATTCCTTTTCATAATTTAATTTGTACCTGTCTGACCAAGAAAATTCAACATTTTTTGACTTTAACCAATTAGAAACAGCAATTTGTCCGTAATAAATATTTCTAGCATCGCAAAAGCTTTTGGATGGTTTTAACTTTAAATAACTTGTTCTTCCACAAATATCCTCAATACATCCCGCATTTTCTGATACCCATATTTTCCATTGTTCTGTTGACAACTTACCTTCAACAAGTTTTGTAAACGTATCAATAACTTCTTGTTCATTCATATTATTCATTTCCTATAATTTTCATATATACATTAATATCTAAGACAACATTAGGGTACATGTAAAAGTTAAAACCCTACTCAATTTTTAAATGATTAAACTTAATTAAGTCACTTTTGATTAATTAAGTTTAATCACCATGATTTCACACTTTTTAAAATTTTTAGTAATTTTGAACCAGTGTGCCTAAAGGAATCCATGGATTCATGAGCCCACGGGTTTGATATAGTTAAGTTCCAACCTTCATGGGCTTTATCTGTTCCCAATCGTTGAGGCAGATAAGTATGGTGTAATTCGAGAGAAACGTCCTTTTCCTTTATTCCATTTTTAGTTTCTATTCGAACCCTACATTTAGGGGCTTTTCCTTTATTCATCCTATTTATATTCCTTTCAGAATACTTATGAGAATTAATTTTAGCTTCATTTTTCCACAACCTTGATCTGGCCGATTTCCAGCGTATCCATCCCCATGGATCCACCCATTCCACAGGGTTAGGTGCATATTGATAGTTATTCAACCCACCCAATAATCCTATCAGATCCAGTGAAATGAACCTACCAATCTCAGGGTCATAGTAGCGGAAGGTATTATAGTGAAGCTCACTTTCTGCATCAAAGTACTGACCTTGGAATCTATGATTGTTTATTACACCATCATCAGACACAGGAGCTGAGATTATCGTATCTCCCCATGCCTTAGCTTGTGCCTCCCACACCACCTCTTGTTCTGCATTCATCAGAATTTGTGGAGTGCCTATTTGATCATTCACATAGTGATATACGGCTGGACTACTACTGCCTGCCCCTCCAGAACCACCACCGAAGCTGCCATAGCCAAGACCCACGGTAGCAGAGTTCGTATACTGCACAAGTGGTACAAACTCTCCATCCTCATACAAGTACTGAACTTCTGAGCTTAACTTTCTTTTCTCTGAGCCTGATTCTTTTCTTATCTGAGCCTGAACTGCTAACTGCTCCCCAATCCTATCCTCAGATGCAATAGTTAAACCATCCCAGTCATAAAGCGTCTGCTCTAATACCTCTTTAGTCCTTACATCTACTACTCGCTTACCTATCCTTCTACCAAACACATCATAGCGGTACTGGGTATCAAGCCTACTTCCTGCTCTAGCTCCTCTAAATGTAGAAGACTTCATCTGATTGAATCCATCCCAATCAAATGTCTGTATTCCCTTAGCACTCTCTTTTTTGATTAAATTGCCTCTTTGGTCATAATCAAAGTGTGAGCCTGCAATGTGCCTTAGCAAATTGCCCATCACTTTAGATATGCCACTAGGAAGTGTATTCTCTACTTGATGATGATATGTGCTTAAAGCACTATGCTCTTTACTTAAGATATTGTGTGCTGGGTCAAAGCTAAAGGTCTCCTCTCCCAATGGTCCCTTAGCATTGATTAGTCTTCCTATCGGGTCATAACGATAGCTAAGCTCTCCTTTGCGACTATCTTTAATGTTGATTAACTGATTGGCTCCATCGTACTGATAGTCTCGATTTAGTATGCTTTTCTTAACGTATTTACCACTTTGAGTGTGTTGATTGGCTAGACGACCTGCTGCATCATATGCTGTGGTCTGAAGCATATCCTGAGCCCAATGGCGTTTTACTTCACGGTGATTGTCATCTCGTTCATAGTCAACGATTCGCTCTTTATCAAGCAACATCCCATGAAGATGACCTGATCCATATCTTAAATAATCAACCTCTTTTCCATCTGGCCTTACTGTTTTGATTAGGTTAGATAGCTCATCGTATTCAAATCTCCATAGCTTGGTGACATGATGATCAAAGATGTCGTATGAGTGAATCTCTCTTAACACATTACCTAATGCATCAAGCTCAAACTGATTCTCTGATGTTGGGTTTTTCGCTAACGTGAGTCGCCCATTTAAGTCATAGTCATATTCACGGACCTCATCTGCACTAGTGGTCTTAGTCATACGACCCATAATGTCGTACTGGAAGCTTAGGGTCTGATCTACAAACGTAACACTATCTAAACGCCCTGTTAACTTGTTGACCTGATAACGCTTCTCTTTACCGTCAAACCCTCTTTCATAAACAAGCCTACTAAGCGGATCATACTCAAAGAGGTATTTGTCATTGTTTTCATTGATAAGCTTAGATAACCTACCAAGCACATCGTATCTATAGCCTACTTCATTATTAAGGGCATCAATGCGTGTTTCAATTCGACCTGCAGGGTTATATTCATATCGTGTCTCACGATCAAGCCCGTCTATGAACTTAAGTAGACGACCTTCAGCATCGTGATCTAGGTATACTGGGTTTGTTTATGTTTTATTTACTTTGGCAATGTTAAGGAATAAAGTTCAACACCCTCGTTGAGGTTAGAGAGTGATGGATATAAATATTAATGATTACTTTGGCTATGGTTAAGTAAATGATAGTACTTATAGCTTTTTTTATCAAATCTAGTAACTAATATAAATGAAATTTCACCTCAAATGTTATTAACCTATCTATATTATTAAAATTTGAACATACACAAAAAAATTTTTAAACTTGAAAATTTGTTTAGGTTTTAAATTACCCTACTATAAGTCTCATTTAAATTTGATTGCAACTCTAATATTCGCTATTCAAACTAATAAAGAGACGATATTAATTGCCAATTTTGTTAAAATGAGCAATTTTAAATTACCTTTAAAAAGACAAACAGATAAAATTTTCAAAAATTTAACAAAAAATTGATAGATGTTACAATTTAATTAGTAATTTCTATTAATTATCAAATAGGAATTTTAAGTGATTTTCAACCTCTAAAATATCTATCTTTTCAATAAGCCTCAGTCTAACATAATTATTGGGCTCTATAAGTAAATCAACACAATTTGGCTCAGACAATAAATAACCACTTAATCCGTATGGATTAAAATCTAAAAATAAGTTAGATTCTAGATAAATATCTCCTTCAGGAATTCCGCCGCTCCTCTCAGTTGTGGATCTAGTAATAATAAAGTATTGCTCAGGGACTTCATATGAATCACTAGCAAAAGACAAAATTGCACAATAGTCTTCAATTGCAAATTTCACTTCTTGTATAACTATATTTGATAACATTTTACTTTTTGTCACAAGGAGTTCCTTCCCATTCTCTTTTTTTCAAGTCTCCATCTTCTGGCCATGTGTAGATAACTTTTGCACCAGATTCTTCAGCTTTAACTCTCATGGCCCCTTTACATCTTGGACAAGGGCGATATTGTCCCTCAATCAACATCGTATCTCCTTGATTAAGATCTATAAGTCTAGTGGCTCTGTTTTCTGTATGTGTAGCCAATGAATTATTAGGAAAACCTAATTTTTTTTCAGCCTCCGTCATATTACCACTTACAAGATTAGATTTATGTTTGACAACACCATTTTTATCAGTCACAGTTACAGTTGCTTTATGTGGGGGTCTACGTTTACCATTACTGAACTTCCACCCTAATGGATCCACCCACTCCACAGGGTTAGGAGCATATTGATAGTTATTCAACCCACCCAACAATCCTATCGGGTCTAAGGATATATATCTACCAATCTCAGGGTCATAGTAGCGGAAGGTATTGTAGTGAAGCTCACTTTCTGCATCAAAGTACTGACCTTGGAATCTATGATTGTTTATTACACCATCATCAGACACAGGAGCTGAGATTATCGTATCTCCCCATGCCTTTGCTTGTGCCTCCCACACCACCTCTTGTTCTGCATTCATCAGGATCTGTGGAGTGCCTATTTGATCATTCACATAGTGATAGATGGCTGGAGCAACACCCTTCGAACCGCCTCCTGCAACACCATAACCAAACCCTACAGCAGCAGTATTCGTATACTGCACAAGTGGTACAAACTCTCCATCCTCATACAAGTACTGAACTTCTGATCTTAGCTTTCTTATCTCTGAGTGTGCTTCTTTTCTTATCTGAGCCTGAACTGCTAACTGCTCCCCAATCCTATCCTCAGAGGCAATTGTTAAACCATCCCAATCATAAAGCGTCTGCTCTAATACCTCTTTAGTCCTTACATCTACTACTCTCTTACCTATCCTCCTGCCAAACACATCATAGCGGTACTGGGTATCAAGCCTACTTCCTGCTGACAGACCAATACCTCTAAATGTAGAAGACTTCATCTGATTGAATCCATCCCAATCAAATGTCTGTATTCCCTTAGCACTCTCTTTTTTGATTAAATTGCCTCTTTGGTCATAATCAAAGTGTGAGCCTGAGATGTGCCTTAGCAAATTGCCCATCACTTTAGATAAACCACTAGGTAGTGTGTTCTCTACTTGATGTTGATATGTGCTTAAAGCACTATGCTCTTTACTTAAGATATTGTGTGCTGGGTCAAAGCTAAAGGTCTCCTCTCCCAATGGTCCCTTAGCATTGATTAGTCTTCCTATCGGGTCATAACGATAGCTAAGCTCACCTTTGCGACTATCTTTAATGTTGATTAACTGATTGGCTCCATCATACTGATAGTCTCGATTGAGTATGCTTTTCTTAACGTATTTGCCACTTTGTGTGTGTTGATTAGCTAGACGACCTGCTGCATCATAGGCTGTGGTCTGAAGCATGTCCTGAGCCCAATGGCGTTTTACTTCACGGTGATTGTCATCTCGTTCATAGTCAACGATTCGCTCTTTATCAAGCAACATCCCATGAAGATGACCTGAACCATATCTTAAGTAGTCAACCTCTTTTCCATCTGGCCTTACTGTTTTGATTAGGTTAGATAGCTCATCGTATTCAAATCTCCATAGCTTGGTGACATGATGATCAAAGATGTCGTATGAGTGAATCTCTCTTAACACATTACCTAATGCATCAAGCTCAAACTGATTCTCTGATGTTGGGTTTTTCGCTAAGGTGAGTCGCCCATTTAAGTCATAGTCATACTCACGAACTTCATCTGCACTAGATGTCTTAGTCATACGACCCATAATGTCGTACTGGAAGCTTAAGGTCTGATCTACAAACGTAACACTATCTAAACGTCCTGTTAACTTGTTGACCTGATAACGCTTCTCTTTACCGTCAAACCCTCTTTCATAAACCAGCCTACTAAGCGGATCATACTCAAAGAGGTATTTGTCATTGTTTTCATTGATAAGCTTAGATAACCTACCAAGCACATCGTATCTATACCCTACTTCATTATTAAGTGCATCGATGCGTGTTTCAATTCGACCTGCAGGGTTATATTCATATCGTGTCTCACGATCAAGCCCGTCTATGAACTTAAGTAGACGCCCTTCAGCATCATGCTCTAGGTATACTGGGTTGGTTCCACTTCTTTCTACTTTGCAAATATTGCTGTAGTAATCATAAGTGTAGACTTCCGTGGTACCGCAAGGTTCCGTCATCTTGACCACACGACCTAATAGGTCATAATCCCATTTAGTCGTTTTACCTGAGCAGTCTCTAAATGATGCTACCTCTCCAGTTGGATGGTATAGGATGTGTTTATTACCTCCTTTAGCATCCTGAATTCTAATCACTTGACCTTTTGTGTTGTACTGATATTTAGTGACATGGACCCAAAGGATCTATCTCAGACTCAACCAATTTCAGATTGTTATATGTCCTATGCCACTCATATCCCATTGGATCAGTAAGTGTTATTAGATTATTATCTAAGTCATAGTCATATCTAATGCTAGTATTATCTGGCTGTAATACTTCCACTAAATTATCAAATGCATCGTATACAAATTTACTAGTAGTCCCATCTTGATATCTAACCTGAGTGATATTGTTATATTTATCACGTTCATTGATTCGCTTAGTTCCATCGCAGTAGTGAATCTGCATTAAATAATTGTCTTCATTAAAGACATATTTTGTAGTTTGACCTAATGCATCCGTCACATAAGTGGATAATTCTTTACGCTCATATCTTATATACAATGCTTCCGAACCATCATCTAAACTTTCATGGACACAACGACCGTGACTACCATCAATCTCCCAAGATAAGTTAACACCACGTGCTGTCTTATCTTCATACCTGGTAATTAAGTGATTAGATTGATATTTGTATTTATTTGAAAGTGCATACCTATCTGTTGCCGTTATTAAGTTACCATCGGCATCATAGGAATATTTAGCAAGTACAACTTCAACCTTGTTGCCTGTCTCTAAATCAGTTTCGTAGTAGTAAACCTCATCAAACCTATTCTGATCGTCATATCTAAAATATAAGTTATATAAATCGTTTTCTAAATTAGATAAACGAGACTCATCATCATAGTCTAGTTTCAGTATGTTGTTCTGTGCATCAGTACATAGGTGCAATCTAAATACTGAGCCTATTTTCTTAAATATTAATTTATTGTCATTTTTATACCTGATCTGCAAAGTATCAGGATCAACTTGAGACCAGAATAATTCTTCATTCCTGTCATAGATTTCTTTATTTATAGGTAATTGTTGTGGACAACGCACCAACCTACCTTCAAAATTAACAAATACAGGAGTCTCTTCATGCAAATATATAAATTGCATGTAAGGTGTCATCCATCTTGGACCTAATGGACTTAATACTGACTGCTGATCAAAAGCATAGTTATTTGATCTATACATCCTAGTCCAAGATATTTTCTTTATCCCTGGTAGTGCAAAGTCTGTATGATAAAAACGCTCTTCACCTAGTGAAAAGTCAATTGAATGCGGTGATGTGGCTTGAGACACTGCACCAGAAGCCAAATCCATACCAATATCAACTATGCCATCTACAGCCATCCCTACAACTGGTGCTAATAGAATCTTACTTGATGATAAACCCTTACATTCCTTACAATCTGCACTTGGTTCATCGGATTTTTTATTCTTATCTTTTCCTCCCTTATCATCTCCACCACCTTCTTTTTTATCGGATTTTCCTTTACCTGAACCTCCCTTGCCAGATCCACCACCACTATCAGGCCCAGAGAACCAAACTTTAAGACCTCGATTAAACCTCAATCCCACTAAATCAGTTGCCAAACTTCCATCTTTATTTTCTTTACCTATGAGTTGACCACTAATACCAGAAGCTCCAACACTAAAATATTGTTTACTATTATTTTGAACAACTCCACTAAGGTATATAACATTAAGACCTAAAGTCTGTGCTCCAACAGAACCTTTTACACCCGTTAAACTAATACTAGTTGAAACATCATTGACATGGGTAATCTTATTTTTAGACGATAAAAGTTCAAATTCAAATTTTAAAGGTGCCTTATTCGTTATGGATGCTTCTGTCTGCATGGTATAACCAAAAATTGCACTAACATCTACATTTGATGCAGAGTCTATTTTCGTAGATGAACTTTTAGATTCAATACCTAATTTAGGTGTCTTCCAAGATAACGAGCCAGTGTTTAACTTTGACTTAGTATTTATATTAAAAATTTCATCTACACCAACACTTTGAACCACATCTCCAGTTACTTCTTCCTCATCAGAGGTCTCAGAATTTAGGTGATAACCAAGCATAGTATGAGTAGCCACACCACTAACTGTACTTGTAAACGTACCCTTAATGGTTTCATCAACTCCATCCAAATAGTCCTCTTTTAAATTACCGCCAATCTTCTCTGTTAATTGAGTTTTAATCAGTCTCTCATGATCGCTCTCATACTTTGCCTCTCTACCACTTTTTAAAGTTACATCTGAAGTACTATGTGTAGTATGAGATCGGAAACTTGAAATTGATGAAGTTACATTGCCATCAATTGTTTGAGTTTGCTTATCCTTAACGTGAGTGTTCATATCACGCTCTGCTACAAACGATAGCAACTCATTGCCTGGACTATCCTCAAACATCATGCGGTTTGCATTGCTAGCATCACCGTTTTTACTACGAGTAAAGAAGCCACTTTGAGTCGCATCATCTGGAAGGTTTACAGGAGGCATGTTTTCATTGTTATATACACGTCCTATCACCACTGGACGATCAGGCTGACCATCTACAAAGTCAACCACAACCTCTTCACCTACACGTGGAATTTGAACACCACCAAATCCAGATCCAGCCCAAGGACTTGATACACGTACCCAGCAAGAACTATTTTCATCTCTCTTACCGTCCCTATCCCAGTGAAACTGTACTTTAATTCGACCATATTTATCTGTCCAAATCTCTTCACCTGCTGGACCTGTAACTACTGCCGTTTGTGGACCACCCATCTTAGGTTCTTTATGAATCCTAGGTGCTCTATACTGAACATCAGCTGGAATAAGGAGAGCTGATGTCTGAAGGTTGTAGTTAACATCATCTCCTGATACATAGGATTGAACCGATATGTCATACTCAGTTTTGACTACAAGATATTCGCCATCATCTGCTGCGTATGGTGCTTGTTTTAGTTCTATCTTATATCCTGATGCTAGGTCTCTTAGACGTGTGCGAGCCTCAGCATAATCCTGAAGAGCTTGCAAGGATTCTAGATGCACTTTTGCATAATGTTCAGACTCATCAGCTGAGATATACCCACCAAACGGCTCGTAAATATCAAGCTCTCTTCCTGCAGAGTATTTACTACCTACGTTGCTCTCTCCAGATAAATCTCCACGAGGATTCTCAAAGTTATAGTCTTGGGTCGAATATGAACTTGATGTAATCTGACCTCCAGATTGCCAATCAAACACATGTTGATCGTGAGCATAAGCCACTTTATCTTCATGATAAAAATATGCTGTTCCGTTTACTGGAAGCTTCGGATGCGTGTCTTTTGAGTCTGTAAGAACCAAATAATGTTTTTTATCATCATGTCGGAACCAGTAGTAAATACCTTCATGCTCTAATAGGCGACTTACAAAAGAAAAATCTGTCTCGTTATACTGAACGCAGTAATTCCACTTTCTATAACTTTCAAATAACTTATTCTCAATATATACATCGTAATCTTCAAGAACCTTTTTGACCACTTCTACAGCAGTCATCTCTTGAAATATACGACTATTGTTAGTCTGTGTGCTATACCATAAGTGCGGAACCACTGTGAACTCATATATAAAATACTTACGAGCATCCTCTATCTTCTCACTAACCTTACGCACTGAGCTGATCATACCGTTTATGTATCTGAGGGATTTCTCGGTATCAATCTCAATGCTTACATCCGTACCTAGAAGTTGAGTTTGATCTATAGGCTTATCTTCAGCAACTGCCTGTACACGGTACTCAAACAAATTTGATAGCTCATCTTTACCCTTAAGAGATAGAAATCTTAGACTATCACCAAAAATGGTTTTAAGATTAACGATACGATTCATGATAGTGGCCCTTTAGTATCGGATACTTGTGTTGTATTTGGAGAATTGGTTCTAAATTGTTCTGACCATAGCTCAGCTTCAAATAAAGCTACATCCTTTTCTATAGCTCCAGGAGCTGTCTTAAGATCAGACTGTTCTGTTAATGCTCGATGAAATCGTGTCTCTCTTAGATTTGATTCATCTTATAGTTAACATGTAATTGAACATGGTCAAACACAAATCCTAAACCTAATCAAATAATGTCATTAAAGTCTTTTATCATTAACAACACTGGATGCGACAATTTGAACAACTCAACAGAATAGAGATCAAACTGAAACACATAAAGAACTACAATAATCTAACTTAAATCTATAAAGGGAATATTACAGAACGCATTTGTAAAATTTGGTAACATAAACTCTTATCAATGCCAATCCAAGAAGTGTGGGTAAAACTCATATAACTATGTCATTGGCTTATAGGGCAATTATGCATAAGATGAAAGTGAGGTTCATAACAGCTTCAGAACTAATGCTACAACTCTCAAATGCATATAGAAAAGGAGAGCTTAAAAAATACATACACAAATCTGTAATGCTTCCTAGATTATTAATCATTAATGAGATAGGCTATTTGCCATTTGGGAAAGGAAGAGGAAAATCTGTTTTTTGAAGTTATATCCAGAAGATATGAGAAGGGAAGCATTATGATGACAAGCAACCTACCATTTAGACAATGGACAAATGTACTAGTCTCAGATCATGTACTAACGTCAGCGGTACTGGTCAGAGTACTGCCAGATGGTACAAATGATGGGTCAAAGTTTTAAGCTTAAGGATAAAAATAAAATTGGTATAGTGCCAAAAGTAGTTAGTTAAATTATGGAAAGTGGGGTCTGCTTTGAATCAATTTATCATCATGTTTGAGGATAGAATTACAAAGTACCTATAAACCATTTACACAAAAAACGTTACAGGCTCACTGATTAAGGAATCACAATTAATTCCTTTACTATTTTTATTATTAAAAAGTTTTAATGACTTTTCATTAATCAAACCAACCAATCTAATGGTATCCTCTTTTATTTTTTTGTATTCATTTTAAAACAATATCCTTCCACTAATTCATTGCAAAAAAAGACCCAACTCTAATACCTAGAGTCGGGACTTAATCAGTGCTTACCGCTAATTCATACTAGCAGCATTTGAAGTTACCATTGCCCCCATAACGAGCATCCTGTCTTTCTCGGAAAAATTCCTTATATGTCATGGGTTGCTTATCTGGATGATTGCGCTCCATATGTTTTAAGTAAGTATCATAGTCAGGCACACCCACCATAAGGCGGGCTGTCTGACCTAAATACTTTGCTGTGTTTTTTATAGAGAACAACATAACTATCTCCTATGGACGGGTAGCTTCAATAGGAAGTGGCTCATAAGGTATCTCAGCTGAATGTGGCTCCTTGCGTTTTAGAGCAGCTAAACTAGATTTAACAGCAAAGACTGCAATAGAAACAACCACAAGCATAAAGAACGCAGTCAAGAATCCGTCTAATCGATTATTGAAAATCACTCGCTCAACTTGCTCAGCAGTTTTGAAAGTACCTGATGCTACAAATGGTACATCAAGGAATTTCTCTTTTAGTGAGTTAGCAAGAGCAAAGAAACCGACCTTAGGATTATCAGAAAATACTTTTATCCATCCTGCATATAACGTAAAGATCATAAGAGCCACACTTGGAAATATAGCAATCCAAGCGTATTTCTCTTTCTTCATCTTGAACAAAACTACAGTACATAATAAAAGTGCAATGGCAGCCAGCATCTGGTTAGCGATACCAAATAGTGGCCATAAAGTATTAATACCTCCTAGAGGATCTACCACACCTTGGTATAAAAAGTATCCCCAAGCAATTACAACTAAAGCTGTAGCAATCAAATTCGCTGGCAATGAGTCCGTACGCTTCATACTTGGGCTAACTAATCCAAGTAAGTCTTGAAGCATGAATCGTGCAGAACGTGTACCAGCATCCACTGCTGTTAGGATAAACAATGCTTCGAATAGAATCGCAAAGTGATACCAGAAAGACATAGAACCTAGGAAGGATAAAGCCTTATGAAGGATAATAGCCATACCCACAGCAAGTGTCGGAGCACCTCCAGCACGAGAGATGATAGAACTCTCACCCACATCAACTGCATATTGATGAATAGTCTCAGGTGTAATTAAAAACCCTATATTTGACACTGTTTGAGCAGCTGCTACAGCTACATCTGCAGCACCGTCAGGATTTAAAAATGCTGTAGGGCTATTCATTACAAAATACACACCTGGATCGATGATCGATGCTGAAATCAAAGCCATTATCGCTACGAAAGATTCCATCAACATACCGCCATATCCAATTAAACGAGCGTGTGACTCATTTTGAAGCATCTTAGGAGTGGTACCTGAAGATATCAAAGCATGGAAACCTGATACAGCACCGCATGCAATAGTAATAAATAAGAACGGGAACAAATCACCCTTCCAAACTGGTCCTGTACCATCAACAAATTGTGTTAATGCTGGCATCTGCATCTCAGGTCGTACAAGTACAATACCTACCGCTAAAGCCATAATGGCCCCAATTTTAAGGAATGTTGATAAGTAATCACGTGGTGCTAAAAGCAACCACACTGGCAATACTGCTGCTACAAACCCATATACCACAAGGATGTAAGTTAAAGTTTTACCGTCAAAATCGAAATACTTAGCTAAATCTGGATTAGCAGCTACATCTCCGCCCCATACAATACCTAAAATTAATAAAACCATACCAATTAAAGATATTTCAAGAACTCTACCTGGGCGTATATAACGCAAATATACCCCCATGAATAAAGCTAGCGGAATCGTGTAGATAACTGTAAACGTACCCCAAGGACTATGAGTTAGTGCTTTGACTACAATCATAGCTAACACAGCTAAAATGATGACCATAATCATAAAGCATGCGACGAGAGCGATAATTCCAGGAATACGACCCATCTCAGCTCTACAAAGCTCACCCAAAGAACGACCATCACGACGAGTCGAAATAAACAGAACCATAAAGTCCTGAACGGCACCTGCAAACACAACACCTGCAAGAATCCAAAGCATACCTGGCAAGTATCCCATTTGAGCAGCAAGCACTGGTCCAACTAATGGTCCTGCACCTGCGATTGCAGCAAAGTGGTGACCAAATAAAACCGCCTTATTTGTAGGTACATAATCTAGACCATCGTTATGTCTCCATGCAGGAGTGTTACGTGTAGGATCCACCCCCAAAGCATTTCTAGCGATGTACAAACTGTAATATCGATATCCAATTAAATAAACGCAAATTGATGCGATCAAAACCCAAATAGCATTAATAGATTCACCTCTTTGAGAAACAGCGATATAACCAAGTAGGAATGCACCTAACACGGCTACGCCAAACCAAAGAATATGATTTATTATGCTGCTAGAACTTGATTTGGTATGCATAAAAAATCCTCTCAAAAAAATAACAACTTAATTATAGGATTTCCGAAATCCTTGTAAACAAAAGAAGATAAAGAAATACCCTAATTATTTACTAAGGTTTAACTCTTCCGTTGCGTTTTTGCTTAACGCAATAAACCTATAAAATCCATGAATAAATTTACTAAAAGGCATAGTTATAAAAAGTGTCAAAATAACACTTAAATGCACTGATAGCAAGGTTGGCAATGCATCTGTCATCCTAAAAAACATTAGAATCAAACCTGTCACGGCCGCTAAAAAAAGTAAAGCTATAAATGCATAATCCATTCCTAGATGCCTAGCATCACGTATTTCAGGGTTAGCCTTAAGCTTAAGAACAAAAAGTCCTGCAGTGCCTATTGTTAAGGATATACCTCCAAAAGTTCCAAGCAATTTTGGAAGACTTATAAAATCATAGGGTGCGTGTAGCCCAAAAAAGTAATGCATAATAGTGCCTGATGCAGTAGCGGCAAAACAAAGTATAAAGCCGTAAAACGTAGCATGATGAAAATATCTCCTCCACGGAGAAATATCATCACCTGGATACGTACAGCCTGTTTTAACATTGCCATGCAAATACTTAAGGCTAAAGGCTTCATGCATCGCTATTTTTAAGGAAGACCATGTAAAAATCCTCTCCCCTTTTTCGCATATATAATTTCTAAAGTTAATACAGCTCATAAATACAGACACCAACATCCATACAAATGCCAAGCCAAATAATAAAACTAGCATGGTATGCGATATATAACTGTAGAAATTATGAGTGTCTGTATATACATCTTCAAAAGTGGTGAACAGCAAAAACATTGCCAATAATAATACGAGCACTAAAGAACTTATCAAGCCGTGCTTTACAAAAAGAGAAGATAGGAAAGTAGGCATTGCAAATTCTTCATAAGACCTAGTACGCACCATGGAAAGTTGCTTAGGTATATTTACCCCGTACTCATGAGGAGGTGCAAACTGACAGGCATACAAACACTCACTACAGTTATGGCATAAATTGGCCAAGTAACTAATATCACTATCAGCAAAACTTAATCTTTTTTCCATAGCGGGAAAAACTGCACAAAAGCCTTCGCAGTATCTGCATGAATTACAGATACCAATCGATTTTTTAGTAAGATCCATAAGTTCGTTATGAGATAAGATTTTTTGCTCTTTAATTATTGACTGCATGCAATGCCGCTCCTTTGCCGGCAATTCTTCCAAACACTGTACCAATAGCCATTCCAAAGCCAGCCACATATCCTTGCGAGAGAATATTGCCAGCCATAATTTCACCAGCTGCAAATAGATTTTTCGCTAGGGTGCCATCCGACATGTGGACTTGAGCTTCCTTATTTACCTTAACGCCCATGTAGGTAAAAGTAATTCCTGTTGCGAGCGGATATGCATAATAGGGACCTGTTTCAATCTTCTGAGCCCAATGGGTTTTATTTATAGCCAATCCCTCTGTGTGACAATTATCTAAAATAGTATTGTCGAAAGTTCCCTGCACTACTGCATCGTTATACGCATTCACTGTATCGATAGATTTTTGTACTGGAAGCCCCAAAGCTTCAAATAATTGTGGCAATGAGTCCGCCTTTATTGACGGAAACACTGATGGCATAAATCGACCTATAATCTTCTGATCGATAATACTGTAGGCAATTTGATCGGGTTGTTTAGCAACTAAGCGACCCCAAATTGCATAACGTTTTGGCCAAAAATCCTCACCTTCATCGTAAAATCGCTCTCCGTTTTTATTTAGAACAATTCCTAATGAAACACAATCGACACGAGTTACGATTCCGCCGTCATATAGAGGGGATCTAGCATCGATGGCAACAGCATGACCTTGTGTTGGGTCACCTATTATTTGAGCTCCATTTCTTTGGAGCTCTTTAATCATCCTTCCATGATTAAATCGTGTGCCTCTGATTAAAAAAATTCTAGCAGCTGGACCCCAAGCTTCCTCAAGCCATTCACGATTGGATTCAAAACCTCCACTTGCTATTACATATGCCTTAGCCTTAAGTTTGCGTTCGCTATCATTGGTTTTTACTGTCACAGATAGACATTCGCCATTTTGTACATCCAGAAGAATGGCTTCTGTCTCATAAAAAATATCTACACCTAATTTTTCAATCTCCTTGAAATATGCATTTACAAGGGCTTTCCCGCCTCCCAAAAAGAAGGCATTTGTCCTACCCAATTGAAGCGTACCACCAAGTGAAGGTTGAAATCTAACACCATGCTCTCTCATCCATTTGGTACAGGTCACTGTAGATTTAATAACGAAACGAGCCATGTCTTCATTTGTTTGACCCTTTGTAACTCTAAAAACATCATCAAAAAATTCGTCTTCTGTATAGCTGTCAGTCAAAACATCCGTTGGGGCATCATGCATACTCCTAATATTTCTAGTGTGACTGCTATTTCCACCTCTCCACTCTTTTGGGGCCGATTCTAAGATGGCAATACTTCTGGCACCATGCTCATAGGCAGATATGGCGGAGCAAAGGGCAGCATTGCCAGCACCGATAACTATCACATCATAGAATTTATTGTTTTGATCCATAATCTAATTTTGAAGATAATTGTTTTGATAAAAGTTTATAAATTGGTCTTGCAAGTAACAGTACAGCAATTAGCCTGACTATCTGAAAGGCGACTACTACAGGTGCTCCAAGATTAAGATCTTTTGCGGTAACCGCCATCTCAGCCAAACCGCCAGGACTCATACCTAGGATTAAAGTTTCTAATGCGTAATGCGATGGAATACTGATGACGTATGCAAGCATTGCCATAATAGAGACATATATAACAATTACGGCAGCCATCACAGCAACAAATTTGGGAGCTTGCTTAAAAAAATGAGGTTTAAAGTTGCTCCCCAATGCCCATCCAAGCAGAACCTGCCCCAGTCTTTGAGCCTCAATGGGTACGTAGCTCAAATGAATATCAAAACTAGTTAAAAGAGCAGAAAAAAACATAGTTCCCACAAACCAACTGTTAGGAAAATTGAACTTTTGCAATATAAAACCAGATACTACAGCACCCGCTATTAAAAGGAAAAATTTATAACTTATATCAGTAATATATGTTTTATGAGGCAGATTTACCCCAAAATCTTGTAAATCGCCATGAATACCAAGATATTGATAAATAAAAGGTATGAGTACAACTACTGTGAGGATTCTAAAACTATGAGCCGATGCAATAAGTGGCAGATTTCCGTCAGTATTTCTTTCAGCAATGACCACCATTTCACTCGCTCCTCCTATAGTCGAAGCATAATATGAAGTAGCATAATTTTGATTGGTAAATTTATAAAGTATCCATGCACCTAAGAGACCTAGTAGTACTGAAAAAAAACTTGCCAATATAATGAAAAATGATTGGTTTAAAAGTACGCTATTTACTTGAGGTGTAAAGTAAAGACCAACTGAAACACCTACCAGAAGCTGGCCTGCTTTTCTGAATGCTGGATGAAAAGCATTGTTTAATCCGTTTATACGACATGCGGCAGTTATAAACAATGCACCTAACATCCAAGGAATTGGCAATCCTAATTCATAAGCTAAAAATGAACCTAATAACGCTATGAAAAAACTTAGGATATATCTAAGAAACATATTAATTTGCAGGAGCGTTTTGACCACCTAGTACTTTTTTGAGAATCGGAGGAACAATAATAACACCAGCAGCCAATACCCAAAGTCCAATTGTAATAGGGCTAGAGAACAAGATTGATATGTCACCTTGTGATATAGACATTGCTCTCCTAAGATTTTGCTCCATTAGAGTTCCTAGCACTACACCAAGCACCATCGGGGCTAATGGCACATCAAGTTTTCGTAATAAATATCCAATCAAACCGATGACTACAACCGCAACCAAATCAAATGTAGTGGAATTAAGTGCATAGACACCAACGAAACTTATTGCCAAAATACTTGGAACTAACAACCAAGATGGTGTTCTAAGCATAGCAGCAAACACTCTCACAAGTGGAATGTTCATTATCAGAAGAATTAAGTTAGCTAAGAACAGGGAGGCGATAAGACCCCACACTAGTTCAGGTGAGGTTTCAAAAAGAACTGGTCCTGGAGTTATGTTATATAAGGTCAATGCTCCCATCATGACTGCAGTTGTGCCTGAGCCAGGAACGCCTAGTGTGAGCATAGGGATAAAGGAACCTGTAGCGGCAGCATTATTAGCTGCTTCTGGAGCACACAACCCTCTGAGATCGCCCTCACCAAAACATGCATTCGGATCTCTTCCTGAAATTAATTTTTTTTCGTTTGCATAGGCTACTGCTGATGCGACACTAGCCCCAGCACCAGGAAGCACACCAATAAAAAATCCAGTAATGGAACTTCTTAATGTGGTCCATGTTGTTCTAGCTAGCTCAGATAAATTAAATATTTTTCTATCTGATTTTGGAACATCTACTGATTTACCTTTAAGCAGATTTTCAAGCATCTGAAGCATTTCGGATACAGCAAATAATCCAATAACAACAACAACGAAATCCATACCATCATCTAGATTTGGAATTTCAAATGTATAGCGATAAACACCAGAAGTTGGATCCACACCAATAGTTGAAATTGACAATCCTATAAGGGCAGAAATCATACCTTTAATAGGTCTATCCCCCAATAAACTAGTGAGAGCAGAAAATGCAAATACCATAAGTACAAAATACTCTGCTGGTCCAAATGCAGCGGCCCAGTTCGCTAATAGCGGAGCTAGTAATACTATTCCGAAGATAGCAACTATAGATCCGACAAACGATGCCCATGCTGAAAGAGATAAAGCCACGCTTGCAAGTCCTTTGCGAGCTAGAGGGTACCCATCAAGTGTAGTCATAACAGCTGCAGCTTCGCCTGGAACATTAATTAAAATAGACGAAATCCTGCCACCATATTCAGCACCAACATAAACTGCGGCTAACAGAATAAGTGATGTTTCAGGAGGAAGGTTCATGGTGTAGGCAATAGGTATAAGCATCGCTACACCATTAATAGGTCCCAATCCAGGCAAAAGTCCAACTACTGTACCTATAAATGCACCAATAGCTGCTACAACAATATTTGTAAATGACAGAGCAACTGCCATGCCCAAGCCAAGATAATGAAGAACATCATTCATAGAAAGCCCTCCAAAACTCCAGCAGGGAGCACAACATCTAATGCTAGGTCAAACAATAAAAATAAGATAATAGATAAACCCACACCACCAAAAAAAGAATATAGCCAACTGCCCCCAAAGAGCCTACCAACTAATGTGACCATAATTAAAGTGGATAATAAAAAACCTAAAGGTTGGAAGACAAAAGCATACAAAAATAGAACTGCAATCATAGAAAATATGCGTGCAGAACTCCCTTTGGGATTAGGAGGAACAGGATTACCTCCTTTGATTATGAGTACAAGACCACAAATCGCTAAAAAACCAGATAATAAAAGTGGAAATACTTTAGGTCCTATGGGTTCATAAGAAAATTCAGAATTCATACCATAGCCATGGTAGGCCATAAATGCTGCTAATGCGATAGCAAAAATACCCAGTATCCTATCGTTTAAAGCCATATCTATCTCTAAAAATAAGAGGCAACCACAACATGTGATTGCCTCAGGTTACATCAAAGTAATTAATTATTTTTTAATAAGTCCGAAAGAGTCTGCTAATTCTTTATAGTAAGCAGATCTTTCTTTTACGAATTTATCTAATTCAGCACCAGTTTTTTCGAATGGGAATAAACCTTGAGATTCTTGAATTTTCTTGAACTCAGGTGTTTTATATAAAGCTTGGAATTTATCCTCCCAATATTTGAACTGTTCATCAGTAACTTTTGGAGGTAAATAGAATCCACGAATAACAGGCCATTGAATATCATAACCTTGCTCTTTTGCGGTAGGGATATTATTTAGGCGACCATCCATGCGTTTATCTGAGAAAACAGCAAGTATACGAAGAGGAGCTCCACCATCGATTAATGTAGATGCCTCTGCAAGACCTGAGAGCAATACGTCAACGTGATTACCTTGGAGGGCTGTAGCAGCTTCACCACCACCTTCAAAAGCAACGAAACGCATATTTTGATAATCTACACCAGCCTGTTTAGCAGTAAGAGCTGCTGTCATCCAATCCTGTCCACCGATAGTGGCACCAGCTGCGAACACTACTGCCTTCGGATCAGCTTTAAGTGCATTAATCAAGTCACCTAAGTTTTGGAATTTAGAATCTTTGTTAACGATAATCGCACCATAATCAGTACCTACTGTAGCCAACCAACGCACATCATCGACTGTATAACGACCAAATTTGCCTTGGGCAATATTTAATAATGAACCACCTGAGAAAGCAACAATCGCATTATTATCGTCTGCTTTTTTAGAAATAATATTGTTATAAGCAACTGCACCTACACCGCCTGGCATATAAACTGTACGAATTTGCTTATCGATAATTTTAGTTTGAGCAAAGCCATTTACCGCAACACGACAAGTTAAATCAAAACCACCGCCTGGTTTAGCTGGTGCAACACACTCAGGACGTTTAGGTTCTGCATTATCTGCTGCTTGCACTGAAACTAAAGAAGTGATAGCTAAAGCACCAACAAACAATGAATTTAGAAGTTTTACAGATAGGTTCATAAAATCTCCAAAAAGATATATATACAAATTTATGTAAATTGTAAGACTATACTCACAACTATCTCTTAGGGAAAACCTTATAAAAATTTATAAAAAAATCTGTAAAAAAAGGCATGATGTACAAAAAAGCGATTAGAAATTTCTAATCGCCCAAATAACTCTATTAGAACATCAATATTTAAAATCAGTATCGGTAGTGATCAGGCTTATAAGGTCCATCCACCTCTACTCCAATATATTTTGCTTGTTTTTCAGATAACTTAGTAAGATTTGCATTTAACTTTTTAAGATGTAATCTAGCAACCTTTTCGTCTAAATGTTTTGGCAATACACTAACTGACCCTTTTTTATAATTTTCACCTTTAGTAAATAACTCGATTTGAGCAATAGTTTGGTTAGTAAAAGAAGCTGACATAACAAATGATGGATGACCAGTAGCACAACCAAGATTAACAAGACGCCCTTTAGCTAAAAGAATAATTCGCTTACCATCAGGGAATATCACATGATCAACCTGAGGCTTGATTTCCTCCCACTGTAGATCTGAAAGAGACTCCACATCGATTTCATTATCAAAGTGACCGATATTACATACAATCGCCTCGTTTTTCATGGACTCCAAATGCTTGCGTTCAATTACGTGATAATTACCGGTGGCAGTAACGAAAATATCCGCTTTCTCCGCAACTTCGTCGATAGTTACGACACGGTACCCTTCCATGGCAGCCTGAAGTGCACATATGGGATCAATTTCGCATACCCAGACCTGAGCCTTTAGTGCAGATAAAGCTTGAGCACAACCTTTTCCAACATCTCCAAAACCAACGACTACTGCGGTTTTGCCAGCTATCATGACATCAGTTGCACGCTTAATGCCATCTACCAATGATTCACGGCAACCATACAAATTATCAAACTTAGATTTAGTAACCGAATCATTCACATTAATAGCTGGAAATTGCAATTCGCCCCTAGCACTCATTTGATATAGTCTATGAACTCCTGTAGTGGTCTCCTCGGTCACGCCCTTAATGTGTTTGATTCTCTTAGAATACCAATTCGGATCCTCTTGAAGTTTAGCTTTAATAGTAGCATATAAGACTCGCTCCTCTTCACTTGTAGGGTTGGCAATGCACTCTGGCTCACCCTCAGCACGAGTTCCTAAATGCAATAAAAGAGTAGCATCTCCCCCATCATCAAGAATCATATTTGCAAATCCCTGATCCTCAGGCCAGTTAAAAATTTCGTGCGTATAACTCCAATACTCTTCTAATGATTCACCTTTTACAGCAAATACAGGTATTCCACTTTCTGCTATAGCAGCCGCAGCATGATCCTGCGTAGAAAATATATTGCAAGATGCCCAACGAACCTCAGCACCTAATTCGACTAAAGTCTCAATCAAGACGGCAGTTTGAATTGTCATGTGTAAACTTCCAGCAATTCGTGCCCCCTTAAGTGGTTTTGAAGAGGAAAATTCTTCTCTTGTAGCCATAAGTCCAGGCATCTCATGCTCGGCAATAGAGATTTCCTTACGACCCCAATCTGCCAATCCGATATCTGCGATTTTGTAATTTGCGTTCATATAAACTCTTTTTTAAATAGCTGATTTAAGTAGTTGCACTTTATCTGTAGCCTCCCATGAAAATTCAGGTTCAGCACGACCGAAATGTCCGTACGCAGCAGATTTGCTATATATCGGACGTAGCAGATTTAACATCTGCACAATGCCACGCGGTCTTAAATCAAAATGTTCACGAACTAACTTAGCAATTTCTGAATCAGGAATAACACCCGTCCCTTCAGTGTATACGGTAATATTAATAGGTTCGGCCACTCCAATTGCATAACTAACCTGAATTTGACACTGACGTGCAAGCCCAGCCGCCACAATATTTTTAGCTACATAGCGAGCAGCGTAAGCAGCGGACCTGTCAACCTTAGAGGGATCCTTTCCTGAAAATGCCCCTCCACCATGTGGGCATGCTCCACCATACGTATCAACTATAATTTTTCGCCCAGTTAGACCACAATCCCCTTGAGGTCCACCTATTACAAATTTTCCTGTAGGATTTACGAAAAATTTTGTTTTTGGCGTAATCAAACCATCGTCAAATGAAGGCTTGATAATCTCTTCAATTACAGCTTCCTTAATGGTGTCTTGGGAAATTTCTGGGTGATGCTGGGTTGATAAAACTACAGCATCAACCTCTACTGGTTTACCATCTACGTATCTAAAAGTAACCTGCGATTTAGCATCGGGTCTAAGCCAGTTAATAACACCACTTTTGCGTAATTCGCTTTGCCGCTGAACAAGCCTGTGAGCATACCAAATCGGAGCTGGCATAAGATCAATGGTTTCATCGCATGCGTAGCCAAACATAAGCCCCTGGTCACCTGCTCCCTGATTTAAAATCTCCTCCTCGGAGCGATCAACTCCTTGAGCGATATCAGGTGATTGCTTATCGTATGCAACTAATACTGAGCAACCCTTATAGTCAAGACCGTAGTCTATATTATCGTAGCCAATTCGTTTAATAGTATCTCTGGCAATATCAATGTAACTCACATTTGCGTTACTTGTAATTTCACCTGCAAGTACGACTAAACCAGTATTGCATAAAGTTTCCGCAGCAACGCGGGCATTTGGGTCCTGCTCCAGAAGAGCATCCAAAATGGCATCAGAGATTTGGTCGGCGATTTTGTCGGGATGACCTTCAGAAACAGATTCAGAAGTAAAAAGAAATTCAGAAGTCATAATGCGTCCTTAAAAATAGACGCCAAGTAGCAATAAAATATGCTGTGACGCTTTAGCGGATTAGAAAGCCCCGCAATTTGTCATTAACTCGGCATTAAAATGGAAATGAAATTATAACCCCATTGTCATAAAAACGAAAACTATCTATGACTAAACAAGTTGAAAATTCTTTTAAATACCGACTATACGAAAAAATATTCAAATTAATTGCTGGACTTAGTGATAGTCAGAGACTTAAATTAGGTGGTTTTTTGACAGGCATTGCCAAACCATTAGCAAAAAAAAGACTACATGTGGCTCGTCGAAATTTAGAGATATCCAATCCAAACTCAACCACTGACCAAATTAACGATCTCACAGACAGGCACTTTAGGCTTGTAGTTCAGTCGTATATTGACAGAGCTGTGCTTTGGTATGGTAGCGAAGTGCAAATTAATGAAATGGTGACTCTTAAAGGCGATAAACATTTAAAGGCGTATTTTAAAGAAGAAAATCCTGTGCTCGTGCTAGGACCACATTTTGTTGGTCTTGATGCAGCGGCTACTATTATGACTTCAAAATTTCCCAAGGGAGCGACGATGTATGGTAAACAGTCAGATCTTGTTATGGATGCAATCGTTAAAAAAGGACGTGCTCGATTTAATGATGTTCAATTACTTAGTCGGCAGGATGGAGTTAAAAAACTAATAAGGCTTATTAAAGGCGGATATCCTCTTTATTACCTACCCGATATGGATTTTGGTCTGAAAGATTCAATATTTGTCCCGTTTTTTGACGTTCCGACAGCGACCTTAACTAGTACAGTTCAACTAGTTCGAAACTTTGATATGAACGTTTTATTCGTTTACTCTTCGTTGGATATTAACTCTGGAAAATATGAAGTGGAGATATTGCCACTTAACAAAAATTTATTTTTAGAAGGGACGATTGAGGAGGCTACTTCAAGATTTAATCTTATGCTTGAAGACTGGATACGCAAAGACCCAGCTCAATATTACTGGGTCCATAAAAGATTTAAAACTAGACCAGAGGGTCATAAGAGCATCTATTAAGAAATACCGTACTGCTTGCGATAAGCTTCTACATCATCTTGATGTGATTTAAACTCAGGTGACTCTTTGATTACATCCATAATATCGTTTAAATTTGCAATGCTCACGACTGGTATGCCGTAAATTTGCTGAACTCTTTGGACTGAAGAACTTGCTGACAGCTCACTATCATATCCTGAACGTTCCATGCGATCGAGGGCAATAAGCACACCTGCGGGCTTAGCATGTGCACTTTGAATAATATTTACGGATTCTCTAACCGACGTGCCTGCAGTAATTACGTCATCGATTATGATTACGTTTCCACTTAGAGGAGCACCTACAAGAGTCCCACCCTCTCCATGGTCCTTAGCTTCTTTACGATTAAAGCAGAAAGGAATAGGTTTTGAAATTTTTTGACTGATGGCAATGGCGGTCGCCGCAGCCAACGGAATACCTTTATATGCAGGTCCAAAAATCATATCGAATTTTATTTCGGAATCGAGCAAAGCTTGGGCATAGAAATTAGCTAATTTAAACAATGATTCACCGTTATTGAACAGGCCAGCATTGAAAAAGTAAGGGCTTAGGCGACCAGATTTAGTCTGAAACTCGCCAAATTTAAGTACACCCTCATTAAGTGCAAACTTCACGAATTCCTTACTTTGCGACATAATAGCTCCATTCAAAAATTTTAGTAAACTAAATTTTAACCATATTTTATTGGATTAATTTGTGCTCAGAATAACTAGCTTAAATGTTAATGGGCTGAGATCAGCTTTTAATAAAGGTATTGTGCAATGGCTTTCAATTTGTAAGCCAGACATAGTGTGTTTGCAAGAAATAAAAATTAGTGCAGAAGATTTAACGGACTCATTGCGTAGTCCTTTAATTTACAAAAGCGAATTCAATCATGCTGAACGCAAAGGATATAGTGGGGTCGGGATTTATCTTAGAGAGGAATTGGATTCTGCTTATTTTAAGCACGGCATTGAAAATAAAGAGTTTGATCCCGAAGGTCGTGTTTTAAGTGTTTACTTTAAAAATTTGACCGTCGTAAGTGCATATCTTCCATCAGGCTCTAGCGGTGATGAGAGGCAACGAGCAAAATTCAGGTTTTTAGATTCCTTTGGTCCTTGGATTGATGCGATGATGCGTGATCATGTTGAGACTGGGCATGAGTACGTTATTTGTGGCGATTGGAATATGGCTCATAAGGAGATAGATTTAAAAAATTGGAAGTCTAATCTAAAAAACTCTGGCTTTACTCCTGAAGAACGCGAATGGATGAATGATTTGTTGGAGAGGCGAGGTTTTGTAGATGTTTTTCGAAGATTGTGTATGGAAGCGGACCAATACACGTGGTGGAGCAATCGTGGTCAAGCGTGGGCTAAAAATGTAGGATGGAGAATTGACTACCAGATTGCAACGCCAGGCATTGCCACCCTAGCTAAGCATGCAGAGATTTATAAGGGGCAACGCTTTTCAGACCATGCCCCTCTTACGATCGATTATGACTTTGAGATTTCTAGATGATTTTTGTGTGACCGCCTAGATAATATCAACTCAAGTTCAAACTACTTCTTCATCGTACCTTTTTTCTCGTAGTTATCGTGCCAGCTCAATGCTTCGGACAAGATATGAGGTGTGTGACGTGGTCTATCCTGTGCCTTCGCACGATTAAAGTAGTCCCAAAGTTGCTCTTTATAGTCAGGGTGTGCACATTTTTCGATAATTAGTGCAGCCCTTTGCGACGGGTTTAATCCTCTAAGATCTGCAAGTCCCTGCTCCGTAACTATAATCTGCGTATCGTGCTCGGTGTGATCGTGGTGTGAGACCATAGGTACGATGGCCGAAATCGCACCGTCTTTGGCGATTGAAGGGCGAACAAAGATTGATACAAAGCTATTACGAGTAAAGTCGCCTGATCCTCCGATACCGTTCATCATACCGCTACCCATAATATGAGTGGAGTTCACATTTCCGTAGATATCCGCTTCAATCATACCGTTTATGGCAATAACTCCGAGACGTCTAATCAATTCAGGGTGATTACTAATCTCTTGAGTACGTAAAATAATACGTTCACGATAAAAGTCGATATTGTCATTGAATTCTTTTAAACCAGAAGGGCTTAAGGATAAAGCAGTAGCAGAAACTGATGTCATTTTTCCAGACTTAATCAACTCCAACATACCATCTTGAATTACTTCAGTATATGAAGTCAGATTTTCGAAATGCCCATGTTGCAAACCCGCAATTACTGCGTTCGATACATCACCTACTCCTGATTGAAGTGGCAATAAATTTTTAGGAAATCTACCTTTAGCTACTTCTTCATCGAAGAATTTCAGGATATGGCCAGCAATAGCTTTCGCAACGTCGTTAGGCTCACTGAAATTATTCACCCTATCAAAATCGTTGGTTTCTACTATACCTATGATTTTTTCTGGAGGACAGATATAGTGTGGCACACCGATACGTTGATCTGGTTTTGTAAGCATAATCGGCTTACGATTTGGAGGAATTGCAGTACCATAGTAGATATCGTGCATACCATCAAGCTTTTCATTCAAAGCGTAATTCACTTCCAAAATCACATGGTCAGCTTGGTCAATCCATGTTTTGTTATTACCTACTGAACCAGCTGGAACTAAAGTACCATCTTCATTAATTGCAGTAACTTCAATTACTGCGATATTAAGTTTGCCTAAGAACCCAAATCATGCTTGCTGTGCCACATGAGAAAGGTGAATATCCATATAAGACATCTCACCCGAATTAATTTTCTTTCTACAAATTGGGTCGGATTGATATGGCAGGCGCATATTAATGCCATCAACTTCAGCCAATACTCCATCTAATTCGGGAGCTGTAGAAGCACCAGTCCAAACATTGATTTTGAATTTTGTGCCTGAATCGTTTAGAGCACGAATTCTTTTTGCCAATGCTGCAGGTATTCTTTTTGGATAACCAGAGCCTGTAAATCCACTCATACCGACTGTCGAGCCTGCTGGTATGAGCTCAGCCGCTTCTTCTGCAGACATTACTTTTGATTGAAGCGACTTATTACGAATACGTGAAAGTGATTCAAATGGTTCATTACTTGATGTCATGATAGTTCCTCAAATTACTGATAGGCTTAATCTAAACTGATAGCCTTGATACGATTTCTTTGAAAATATAATAGCACTAATCCAGGAAGGGCAATTATGGCAGTTATAACGAAAAACTGTGCCCATCCAAAATACTCAACCAATGGTGGCGTTAAGGGTCCTGCAAGAAATACTCGGCCCACCGACGACAAAGCTGTAAGCAGTGCAAACTGTGTTGCTGTAAATTTAATATTACATAGCCCCATAATCAGTACAACAAATGCAGCAGTCCCCATACCGCCTGTGAAATTTTCCAAACCGACAGCCAAAGCCATTATAGGAAGACTTTTTCCAGTAATAGCAACCAAGGCATACATCAAATTTGATACAGATTGTAGGATTCCAAAGCTCATTAAGGATTTGTACAAACCAAGTTTGTTTAACAGGGCTCCACCTAGCAGTGCTCCAAAAATCGAGCTTAGAACAGCAAGGATTTTATTAACCCAGCCCACTGTTTCGGCTGCAAAACCTGCACCTCGAATCAAAAAGGTAGTCGAAAGTGCCCCTGCGAATGAATCACCAAGCTTATATAAAACTATAAGCAATAATATGGCAATAGCTTCTTTTCGTGAAAAGAAATCTACTAATGGATTAATAAATGCCTCAGCCAAAGACCTTGGGGGAGAAATATCTTTAACTTCAGGAGAAACTGCTGTGATAACTGCAAATACAAACATCAAGACACCCATCAATTGATATGTCGCCTGCCAACCCAACCATCTTTCGGCTATTACGATGGCAAAGCCACCTGACACAATCATACCAATTCGGTACCCTAATGTCCTGATAGCAGCTCCATGAGCCTTTTCATCCGATTCGAGGACTTCAGTGCTGTATGCATCAAACGCAATATCCTGAGTTGCGGACAAGAAAGCTATTACAGTTGCAATTATGGCAATATACTTAAGCTCCTGCCCAGGATTAAAAAATCCCATACATATAAGACATATACCCAGCAAAACCTGAGTCAATGCCATCCACCCTCGTCTTCGACCAAAAAGTGGCGGAGCGTATCTGTCAATAAAAGGTGCCCACAAGAATTTAAAAGTATAAGCGGTTCCAACTAATGTAAGAAAACCTATAGATTTAAGGCTTACACCTGAGACAGTAGCCCATGCTTGCAAAGTCCCACCTGTCAAAGCAAGAGGTAAACCGCTCGCAATGCCTAAGAACAAAAGTGGCAATACCCTTGGGTTTAAATAGTTTTTAAAATTTGCTTGTTTGCTACTTGGTTTATCCATAAGTTTAATGTTTTACGTTTCGAAGTAGTATAGAGCTAAACTGCTCCTCCAGCCTGGTAAAAAACTAATTTCAGCGTTATCCCTATATGTGACTCTTTGAAGGATTTTAAGTCCGAGCTTTTCAGAGAGTCTCTCAAAATCATATAGTGTACAAAGGTGTATATTTGGCGTGTTATACCATTCATATGGCATTTGACCAGTAACGGGCATACGTCCATTCATAATTGACCACCAATGAGACCAATGACCAAAGTTTGGAAAAGACACAACTCCCCGCCTAGCTACTCGTGCCATTTCCAAAAGAATGGTCTCGGTGTTTTTCATTGATTGCAATGTCTGCGAGAGAACAACTACATCAAACTGCTTATCATAGAAAAACTCCAATCCACTTTCAAGGTTTTGTTGAACAACTCGAACCCCCTTAGATACAGCAGAAGCAAACTTCTCATCGTCAAATTCAACACCTAAACCATTTACACCTTTTACTTCCTGTAAATACTGCAATAACAAACCGTCACCACATCCTAGGTCAAGAACTTTCTCCATTGGGTTTATCCAACTTGCAATTTGTTTAAGGTCTTGCCTTTCTAATACTGGAATTTTTTTGTGAGGACTTTGCTTTTGAATTATTTCCTCATGGATTTCTTCAAAATAATTTCTTACTACTCTATGATATTTTTCATCTGAAAGTAGAAAAGCATCATGCCCGTGAGGAGCATCAATTTCCGCATATGTGACAGATTTGCCAGCCTTTAGAAGAGCTTTCACTAATTTACGTTTATTTTCAGGGGGAAATCTCCAGTCCGTTGTAAATGATATGGCTAGGAATTTCGCTTTAACTGGCTCTAGTGCACTTTCTAGACTGCCATTGCCATGAGTTTTAGCTGGATCGAAATAGTCAAGGGCCTTTGTGGTCAAGAGGTATGAATTAGCATCGAAATATTTGCTGAATTTTTCTCCCTGATATCGGAGATAAGACTCAACTTGAAATTCCACATCGTAGTCATAGTTATAGTTACTATTTGTACGACGTTCACGCCCAAACTTTTCGGTCATATCATCGTTAGACAGATAAGTTATGTGACCAATCATCCGTGCAACTGATAAACCATTTTTAGGCCTTGATTCATGTTCAATGTAGTGACCGTCATGAAAATCAGGATCCGTGATTATTGATCTCCTAGCAACTTCATTGAAGGCAATGTTTTGTGCGGAAAGCCCTGTAGTACTTGCTATTACGATGCAATGTTCGACTCTTTCTGGCAATTGTATTGCCCAAGTAAGAGCTTGCATGCCCCCAAGTGAACCTCCCATAACAGCAGCAAATTTCTTTATGCCAAGTCTATCTGCAACACGAGATTGTGCATTGACCCAATCCTCTACTGTTAATATTGGAAATGTAGACCCCCACGGTTTCCCAGTTTTGGGATTTATGCTCTTAGGACCTGTAGAACCAAAGCATGAACCGAGATTGTTAACACCTATTACAAAGAATTTATCAGTATCAACAGGTTTACCAGGTCCAACCATATTGTCCCACCAACCGACATCTTTTGGATTGTCTTCATAGACACCTGCAACGTGATGTGATGCATTAAGTGCGTGACATATTAATACAGCATTAGTGGCAGAGGGATTTAACTTGCCATATGTTTCAATGGCAAGTGTAAATGAGTTTAGGGATTGCCCACTCGATAACTCTAATGTATCTTCAAATTGAAGGTATTCTGGCTTAGAAACCAGAATAGAGTTATTAGACATTATTGAGAGATAGTTTCAACCTTTTCGGATGTTGACTCTTTGATAGCATCAATTTTGTCACCAGCAGCATCCTTCATAGCATCGTATTTTTCTTTTGCTGAATCAACCGCTTCTTCAGTCTTTTCAACTGCTTTATCTTTGGCTTCTTCTACTTTTTGTTCAGAAGATTTAGGTTGTTCTGGAGCTGGAGCCGATGCATCTGCTGGGGCTGGAGCCTCTGATGGTTTTTCTTCAGCTGATGGAGACGTACCATCTGCAGGCGCTACACTTTCAGCTGGTGCAGGAGGGGTTGTACCATCTGCAGGTGCCGTTCCTTCTGAAGGAGTTGCACCCTCAGCAGGTTTTTCTTCAGTTGCTGGAGCTGCTGGCTCTTCCCAGCCCGCGCCAGCTTGATTAGCCATATAGACCACACCTCGTTGCACTTCTAAATCTGACAACTTAGCATCACCTCCTTTAGCAGGCATAAGATTAAATCCACCTAAAGCGTGCTGAAATAGCGTATCTTTACCTTTGGCAATGCGAGGCCCCCAAGCACCAGCATCCTTAAATAAGGGTGCACCTGAAAGACCTGCGTCATGACAGGAGAAACAGATTCTTTTATAAACACCTTCACCAGTTAATGGCTCCCTAGGACCATCATCTGCAGGTGCAGATTCTACTAAGTTATATCTTGCGATAGGGGCAATTCTATCTTCAATAGCCTCAGCAGTCATAAGTGCAGGGTCTGTACCTCCACCATTCAATGCACGGATAAGAATAATGATTAAAAGTACTGGTATCGCTAAAACAAATACCAATAATTTAAATGTTTGACTTGATTTGTTGGAGTGACTAGTACTCATACAATATCCTAGTGAACCTAAAAAATAAAATTATAATAGATATTGCTCAAATAATAATTTTTCACACCGTAGTTCAATGGATAGAATTAGAGTTTCCGAAGCTCTCGATGCAGGTTCGATTCCCGCCGGTGTGGCCACTTTGTTAGTAACTCTCTGGAGGAGTTCATTGCCACCTAGTGGTATCAAGTAGTTTTTCACTTTTTGATACTGCTACTACTCCAGACAAATCTCCCACTACATTCATCGAGGTGCGTCCCATATCAAGTAGTGCATCAATACCTAAAATCATACCGTAAGCTACAGAAGCGGGCGTACCTGCATCCACCTTAATTCCAACCGACTCAAGAACCATAAGAAGCATGATAGCTCCAGCCCCTGGAACTCCCGCCGTCCCAACAGAAGCTAAAACTGCAGTCATAACAATAGTGAGCTGTTGTGATAAATCAAGATCAAATCCTATAGAGTTGGCAATGAACATAGCACATACGCCTAAGTAAATCGTAGTACCATCCATATTTATGGTAGCCCCAACTGGTAAACCAAACCCATAAATACTTTTAGGCACACCCATATTTTCTGCAGCTTCAATAGAAACAGGAAGTGTCGCTCCTGAAGAACGTGTCACAAACGCAGTAATCATCGGATTTCGGACTTTGTTCAAAAACTTAACAGGACTAATTCCCATTAGTAAACACACACCAAAATATACGACTAAAACCTGCAAAATCAGACCTATGTAAACGCTTGCTGTCACACTTAATAGAGGCCCAAAACCTGCAGCACCATGTTTAGAAAACACAATAAATATCAAAGCAAATACACCGAATGGTGCGTACTGCATAATCCATGAAACTATGCGGAACATAATGTGACTTACACCATCTATGAACTCATATACGGTTTGAGATGATTTGCTTAAAAGTTCATCTTTACTATCTTTACCGTATGCAAGTGCAATCCCGAAAAGCAAGCAAAAGAAAATAATTGAGAGTACATTTCCTTTTGCAAAAGCTTCCATAGGATTTGTTGGAATGATATTAAGGAAAATAGAGCTTAATGAAGGAGTTTTAGCTTCTATAGTTTTGCCTTCAGCTCCTGCAAAATCAAGACCCACACCAGGCTCAAGAATATGACCAGATAGCAGACCTATAACGATTGCAAATAGTGAAGTTACAAGATAGAAAATAACGATTTTTCCACCGACACGACTAAGGTGCGAGGGTGAAATCGTACTCGCCCCTACAATAAGCGTGCATGCAATGACTGGAACCATAATCATCTTAAGCAAGCGGACAAATATATCCCCGAATGGCTTTAAAAACGCAACCATGTCTGCATTATTTTGAAAGATAATGCCTGCAACAGACCCTAGTAACAAACCGATGAGAATTTTATATAGTAAATTGAACCTAAAATAAGCAGTAAAAACACCCTTGATAGCTGACATAAATTAGACTCCTTACAATTTCAATTTGGCTATTATGACATACAAATCAATCAATTAAACAGTCTACGTAGTAGTGGATTTCCCCATTTGGCAATGTTTCCGTACCCAATCCATGAACCATAGTCTCAAACCCTGGGAATTCCACGTTAAATTCGCAAACGAATTTCAAATACTGAACAATTGTTTTATTAAATTTTTCGCCAGGAATTAAAAGTGGAATACCTGGAGGATATGGTGTTAGCAAAACCGCAGTAACTCGTCCTTCTAGCTCATTGATATCAACTCTCTCAATTTGTCTTCGAGTCATTTTGTTATAAGCATCTTTAGGTCTCATTGCTGATTCAATTTCACTTACATAAACTTCAGTGGTAATACGAGCCAGGTCCCGATGATGATATGCTTCGTGCAGTTTTTGGCATAAATCCCTTAACCCGAAAGATTCATACATTGGATACTGCTTAATAAAATCAGGCATACTCCTCCAGAGAGGCTGATTTTTATCGTAGTCATCTTTGAACTGTTGAAGTGATGTAAGCAATGTATTCCATCGCCCTTTGGTTATGCCTATCGTAAACATAATGAAAAAGCTGTAAAGACCAGTTTTTTCAACCACAATTCCATGTTCAGTTAAATACTTGCTAACAAGTGAAGCAGGTATACCTGACTCTTCAAAAGTACCATCGATTTCCAGTCCTGGAGTTACGATTGTTGTCTTAATCGGGTCTAACATCGTAAACCCTTCAGTTATGTTGGCAAAGCCGTGCCAGTCAGCATCAGGCTCAAGTAGCCAGTCCCCTTGCCAACCGATATCTTCTTGTACTAAACGAGGTGGCCCCCAAACTTTGAACCACCAATCGTCCTTACCGAATTCAGATGCAACCTTACGCATTGCCCTACGGAAATCCATGGATTCACGAATGCTTTCTTCCACAAGTGCTGTTCCACCAGGTGGCTCCATCATCGCAGCAGCCACATCGCATGAGGCAATGATTGCGTATTGAGGCGATGTTGACGTGTGCATAAGGAAAGATTCATTAAAAATATTTCTATCTAATTTACGTGATTCAGAATCCTGAACAATAATTTGAGATGCCTGAGAAATTCCAGCAAGCATTTTATGTGTGGAATGGGTAGCATAAATTATCGCCTCTTTGCTCCTAGGTCTATTTGCCCCAATGGCATGCATGTTAGTGTAAAACTCATGAAAGGCTGCATGAGGAAGCCATGCTTCATCGAAGTGAAGATTTTCCATTGTGTCGCCAAGCTTTTCCTTAATCATCTCGACGTTGTAAAGAATGCCATCATACGTACCTTGAGTGAGAGTTAGGATACGTGGTTTTTTCTTAAGTTCATCAGAAATAAACGGGTTATCTTCTATTTTCTTTTTTATATTTTCAGGCTCAAATTCTGACAAAGGAATTGGACCAATAATACCAAGATGATTTCTAGTTGGTCTAAGAAAAACAGGAATGGCACCAGTCATAGTTATGGCATGGAGTATAGACTTATGACAGTTTCTATCGACCACGACAATGTCGTCCTCGGCTACATTGCCATGCCAAACGATTTTGTTAGAAGTTGAAGTGCCGTTAGTCACGAAATAGCAATGGTCTGCATGAAAAATACGAGCTGCATTTATCTCAGATTTAGCAACTGGTCCAGTGTGATCTAGTAGCTGTCCTAGCTCTTCAACCGCATTGCATACGTCCGCACGGAGCATATTTTCGCCAAAAAATTGATGGAACATCTGACCAACAGGACTTTTAAGAAACGCAACACCACCTGAATGCCCAGGGCAATGCCATGAATAAGAACCATCATGTGCGTATGAAACTAACTCCCTGAAAAATGGAGGAGCGAGCGTGTCCAAATAACTTTTCGCCTCATGAATAATATGTCGGGCAACAAATTCTGGAGTGTCCTCGAACATATGAATAAATCCATGTAGCTCTTTTAGTATATCGTTCGGAATATGCTCTGAAGTACGGGTCTCGCCGTGCAAATAAATTGGTATATCCTCATTTCTAAATCGTAATTCATTTATAAACGAACGAAGGTTACGAATCGCCTCTGCAACATCCTGAGGAGAGTCAGATTCAAATTCCTCATCATCAATCGAAAGAATAAAAGCAGAAGCCCTACTTTGCTGCTGAACGAAGGAGGTCAAATCTCCGTAACTAGTAGCTGGCAATACCTCCCAACCCTCTTCTTCAATCGCATCAGCCAATGCCCGTATACCAAATCCAGAAGCACTATCAGATCTAAAGTCCTCATCGATAATTACAATTGGAAAACGAAATTTCATAGCATCTCCGAAATAAAAAAAAGGACTGACACGAAATCAGTCCCTTAATTTTAAAGAATTTACAGATATTTTAAAGTATCCTTTTTACTTATTATGTAAGCAGGAATTATGCTTACTATAAGCCCTAAAATAACTGTTCCTATGGCAATATAAATAGGTAACTCATAGAAATCAACTGGCATAAATACTGCTGTTTTATCCCTAGTTAGACTACTAACCGTAGCAAATGCAAGCATACCTAATGCATACCCAATTATGCCGCCAAGTATTATGATGAAACCGTTTTGTATTAGGCTAATTCTAAGAAGCTGACCTCTAGATGCACCTAAAGTTTGTAAAACCGCACGTTCTCTCATTCGTGTTAGGCTTGATAAGTACATAGTTAGAAGAACCAATGCCAATGCAGTCAGAATTAAGAACCCACCTACGTAGTACCAAAATTTCTCACCTTGCCCCATTAAAGAGAACAATTGAATGATATTTTGTGCAGGGAATATTAACTGTGCTTCTTTGTTAGATTGAAACTCTTGAGCAAGTTTCATAGCTTCACCATAACCAGCTGGCTGAACAAGAATTGCAGTTACTTCTCCAGTCGTAGCTGCATTATTGCCATCATTAACGTAGATAGGATTCACGTCATTTTTAGCAGCTTTGTCTAAGGTCATTCCGCCATCATGGTCATGATCGTGTTCATGATCGTGCCCTTCATGGTCATGATCGCGGTCGTCATGTGCATCATGGTCATGATCGTGTTCATGATCGTGCCCTTCATGGTCGTGCTCATCGTGGTCGTCGTGTGCATCATGGTCATAATCGTGTTCATGATCGTGCCCTTCATGATCGTGCTCATCGTGGTCGTGAGCTACATCACCTTCATGGTCATGATCGCGGTCGTCATGTGCATCATGGTCATGATCGTGTTCATGATCGTGTTCATGATCGTGCTCATCGTGGTCGTGAGCTACATCACCTTCATGGTTATGATCGTGGTCGTCATGTGCATCATGGTCATGATCGTGTTCATGATCGTGCCCTTCATGGTCGTGAGCTACATCACCTTCATGGTTATGATCGTGGTCGTCATGTGCATCATGGTCATGATCGTGTTCATGATCGTGCCCTTCATGATCGTGCTCATCGTGGTCGTGAGCTACATCACCTTCATGGTCATGATCGTGGTCGTCATGTGCATCATGGTCATGATCGTGTTCATGATCGTGTTCATGATCGTGCCCTTCATGATCGTGCTCATCGTGGTCGTGATGATGATGGTGATGTGCGTGAGCCTCCCAAATAGATCTCATGTCAGTAAGAATAGCTTGGTCATATGGACCATCAACTTTATTCAAAATACCAACTACAGTATATAAATTGTCATGCTGATGTGATGAATGCTCAGAAAATCCGTGAATAGTTTTGAAAGTATCTCCAATTTTAATATCAGTTAATTCAACTACGCCACTTCCAACAACAGCTTCAAATGGTTTATCCCAAATTCTACCTTCTTTTAAGGTCATCCATTTTTCACCACCTTTTTTTGGTGAGTAATTAAAAATATCCGTAGAAGTACCAACTAACCTAAACCCTCGGTAGTTATCCCCATATCCAAGGGGTATAGCCATATTTACTAATTTATTTGCCTTAAGATCAGTTAAAACTTTTTGAGGAATATTACCTATAGGTCGATCTTGCAAAAACACAGTATTCAAAAGTAGCTGATTGATACCACCCTTAGCTCCTACAACTTGTGGGAATGGCTCCGTCGCCTTAACCAATCCGCCATGAATTCCCTGATTTAACGATACAAAGAAAACCGAAGCTGCAATCGATAAAGCAATAAGAATAATAAGAAGTATCGTTTGAAATGGCTTATGAAAAAGCTCTTTAAGACTTATTTTACTCAGCATGTTGCACCCCGTGAGTCAAACTAATTTCTTTGTTAAAGCGTGATCTAATTTCAGGATCGTGTGTAGAAATTAATAAAGTTGCACCGTTTGCATTAGCATAATTAATAAGCATATCCATGATATTGCTTGAAGTTTCCCTATCCAAACTTGCACTCGGTTCATCAGCCAAAATAAGTTTTGGTTTTTTTATTAGAGATCTAGCAATGGCAACCCTTTGCTGCTGACCTTGTGATAATTGTGCAGGTTTTTTGTGACCCATATTTGCAAGGCCCATATTAGAAAGCATATCCTTCACTTCATTTTTGACCTTATCAGTCAGTTTTATACCAGCAAAATATGCACCAGTCAGAATATTATCAAAAGCAGATAACGACGGAAGTAGGCTTAAAGTTTGTAAAACATATCCTATGTTTTTGCCACGCCAATTTGATAAAAACTCTGGTGATTGATCGTTTAACTTAACTCCATCAATACTAACTGATCCAGTTGTAGGTTTAGTTAATCCAGATAAAATGTGAAGAAGAGTTGATTTACCAGATCCGCTTGGGCCAACAAGAGCCCACTGCTCAGCATCTGCGATTTCTAATTTAGGGAGCGTCAATGCTCGCACAATCCCCTGTCCATCGGGGTAGTCTTTGGTAAGGTCACTAATTGAGATCATGATACTTTATATCAAAAAAAAGATGACCTAATATAACAAAAACTTATGAACTTTAAGTTAAATATTTATTCCTTAATATTTTTTGCCCTAATTCGGACTTGACTTACAAAACCAGTTTCAGCGTCGACTTCACTACCAATTTCAAGCGTTCCCTCTACGATAATTGGTCTATCAAATGGCAATGCAACAACAGGTTTTTCAAGTTTTACGACAATAATATTATCTGGCCAATCGGCATCTGTAGAGCAGAATGGACAAATAGCCATAGGCTCTTCAGCTAGAACAAAAAAGTTGATAGTCGGAGTTAGGGGCGGAGCCATAAACCCGACCATCTTAATTTGCTGTCCCTTTAATGATGTCAACCGTTTTGAAAATTGTAATCCCCTACTCGTCACGTTATACATCTCTTTATATGAAAGAGGGATAGCCTCTGCCAAAACCTGAGATGCAAGTAAAGTAAAAAAAGAGAATATCAAAGTGGCAATACGTAATTTCATTAGAGGAAAAAGCTAATCAACATTGATTCATTTTAAACGAGCCGTATTACAAAATATAAATGACCAAGGAACCAAAGCTCCTTGGTCATAAAAATTCAAAAGTAACAGTTAATTACTATGAATTATTGTGCTGGTTTTTGTTCAGGTTTAGCTTCAGTTGCTTTTGATTCTGAAGCTTGAGCTTTTTCAGCAACAGCATCTATACCAAGAGCACGCATAATACCGAAGAATACTTCAACATTTTCAATGTGACCTTTGAAGTAGTCAGAGCCTGGACCGCCAGCCATAACAACGATATCGTCAGCTGAGTGAACTTCTTGAGTTTCTTTATCAGTAGGTAAATTACCTTCGATTAAACGAGCACCTTCTGGAGCACGAGCTGGATTAGCTTTGATAGTTTCTTTACCATCAGCATCTTTTGCAGCTAGAGCTGGAGCAGTAGGTTTAGTTTGGAATCGATAGTTCTCGTAGTGATCAGGGAAGTTAGCATATTGAACTGCTAAAGTGTGTTCTGGATTTGGATCTTCTGGGAAACCGTCACCGTCTTCATCTACAAAGTTAGGGTATTTAGCCTCAGCGTAAGTACGTACTGCATCACGACCTTTTCTACCGTCAGCTTCAGTATAAGTACCTGTGATTGAAATACCATGAGCATGGTCGGCAATAACAACGATTAGAGTATCGTCACCATTTTGTTTAGACCAGTTTTTAGCATATTCAACTGCTTTATCCATTTCAATTGCATCGTATACTGCACGTTGCCAATCCATAGTGTGAATTTGTTTATCGATAGATGCACCTTCAACCATTAGGTAGAAACCGTTTGGATTTTTAGAAACGATATCAAGAGCTTTTTTAGTCATTTCAACTAAGTTAGGTTGATCGTCAAATCCTTTAGTTACTTCTTTATTAGGGATGTGTTCACGATCCATATAAACGTCCATATGGTTTGAAGCGAACAGACCTAAAAGTGGCTTATCGTCAGGAGCTGCATTCATCTCTTTACGGTTACCAACGTATGTGAAGCCTTTTGCTTCGAAGTCTTTGATTACATCAGTTTCATCTTTACGTTTAGAACCAGCTTGAGCTTTAGGAACGAAGTAACGGATACCGCCACCAAGAAGTACGTCAGGACGGTGATATTCAGCTAGGAAGTCTGCAGCGATATAATCTTGGTCACCGCGACGACGAGTGTGAGCAGTTACAGCAGCTGGAGTAGCATCAGTTACTGAGGCTGTAGTTACGATACCAACGGCCATACCACGAGTACGTTTAACAATTTCAGAAATAGTTTCAACTTTAGGATCGTCCAAAGTGTCTTCTGTATGGTTTTCATAAACACCCATAGCATTAACTACTGATTTATGACCAGTGTTGTAAGCTGATGCAGAGTTAGCAGAGTCAGTCACGATAGAATCATAACCAGAAGTAGAAACGATTGCTACGTTTGGAAGAGTTTCCATTGCTAAAAGGTTGTTATAACGTCCTTCATAAATACCTTTTGAAAGGATGCGAGCAAGCTGTTTAGCTTGAAGGCTCATACCATCACCAACAAATAGGATCACGTTTTTAGCTTTTTTATCAGAAGCATCGCTAACAACTGACCACATAACTTTACGAGTTTTTTTGCCAGAATCAGTCTCAGCATTAACTACTAATTCGATATCACCAACGCTAGCGATTGATACGTTTTCTGCACGGAAAGAAACATATTTTTTACCGTCTTTAGTTTGGTTTTCAATGCGTTTTAAATCAGCACCGAAAATATCTTTGAATGATTTACCGTTGAAAGTAACTTCAACAGATTTAGTTGTCTCGTCAGCAACTTCAACTTCGAAGTCAAAACGTTGACCTTTAAGGAATTTCGCTTGATCGATAGGTAGGATAGTAATGCCTGTTTTTTCAGCACTGTTTTCCATACGGTTTTTGATGATATCAAAAGCTTTTTGATCTACTGGTACAAGGTCAGTGATTTTTGCAGAAGCTACTGCACCCATGCATAAACCAGCAAATACACTAGTTGCAAGCACAGATTTGATCCATTTTTTTTGCATGTCTTTACTTCCTCTAGGAAAAAAATATTTAAATCCCATATGGTATGGGAAACTTGATGAAATAATAAATATGGAAAGTTAAAAAACTGTTAAAAATAAAAAAAATAATGTAACAATTTGCAACCGTACAACAGTCAATTTACGGTAAATCAAGGACTTACAAATTTGATGACAAAAATTAAACACGAAATAATTAAAATTTCATATGACAAAACTGTAATAAAGTGACTTTAAATTTTGTATCTATCTTTTAATTGCTCAATTATTCTTACTAATTGAGTTAAGTGTTTACAGGCAAACTTATCTAGTAAATTTGCTCTATAAACTTCAATACTTCTAACAGATAAATGCATGCTACTAGCCGCTTCTTTATTTGAATAGCCACTAACAATAAGATTTAAGATGTTTTTTTCTTTTGAGTTTAGTGAATCGTAGATTTTAAAGTTATTCCAATCTCTAAATGCATTTAAGGAATATTGCCACGCAGTAGATATACTTTCAGCCAAATTCTTTGCTTCCACTGGCTTTTGTAGGAAATCGACTATTCCATTTTTCAATAACTTAACCGCAGTATCCACATCTCCATGTCCAGTTAAAACGATTACACCTAATGTTGATTTAGAATTATTTAGGTGTTGAACAAGATGCTCGCCATCGATATTTGGCATCCTAAGATCCGTGATAACAACTGCCGTGCTATGTAGATCTGTTAAACGCAAAAATTCAAGTGAATCACTCCACGTTTTATACTGATAACCCATAGAATTGAGCAGGAATGCACAGGCTTTCAGTACACTCTCTTCATCATCTATGACATGGACATACAACTCAGGCAACTGCATCCCTCCAAATTAATTGTATTAAAGCACCTGAAATCACACCTTTTTCATTTGTTTTATTGGCAATATTTAAGTACATCCCCATACTTTTAGCCAACCTTTCGCAAATAACAAGACCAATACCCAGCCCTTCCTTACGTGTAGTCCTAAAGGGTACAAATGGAAAATCCAACTGTTCCTTGCTAAAGCCTGGCCCGTTATCCAGAATTTTAAGAGACTCTTGATCACATACTATTGAAATTTCTGTAGCCCCAGCTTGAAAACTGTTTAAAACTGCATTCAGTATGATTTGAGTTAATTTGAGTGGGTCTGCTCTAACTGCAATACTAGTAGGGCATACGATACTTATGTTTATATTTCGCCTTATAAAAATTAGCTTTTTAACTTCATCTAAAAACGTGGATAAATCGACTTCTTGTACTGCATCCTCCAATGGTCTCTTGCCCCACAGCCTTACATTATCAATAATTTTCTTAGAACTCTTAACTTCACAAACAATTGAATCCAAAGCCGACAAAATTTCATCATTTTTTAATTTATCGCTTGAAACACCCAGTTTTAGCCCTTCTGCAAAATATAAAATAGCACTTAGTGGTTGATTGAGCTCATGGCCAATACCTGAAACCATTTCCCCCAACATGCTCACTCTGTCAGCCTGATAAACGAGTCGCTCAGTCTCATTTAAATCCTGATTTATAGCTTTAATTCGCTTATTTCGTCTCTGAGCAAGCCATATAGCAAAAAAATGGTTGGCAATAATCACAAATACAGCCATTAAACCAAGCTCCCAAAGATGCCTATTTTTATTAAAACTACTCTGTATATTTTCCCAAAGAGATAATTGATTTGGGTGTTTTCCTAGTCGATTAAGTAGCATTTCGGCTTCAGTATTAGATTTTGGAGGAATCCAAATTGGCTCTGTCAAATCCTTCCTATCTGACAGTGCTATCACAGCTAATTGCTTTGATAAACTTTCTGGAACATGTGCAAGAGAAGCCAGCACCCAATTTGACTTTAATGAGATATTGCCCTGACATGAGTTATACATATGTTTGGGACTTAAAAGTCTTACTGAATCAGATTGTATTAAGCCATCATCAACTAATTTTTCATACAAGCATAACGGTGTAATTGCTGCCTCAGCCTTGTTTTTTAGAAGATGCTCAAAGGTTTTATTAACAGGGTAATCCGTAAAATTTATTTTTAAATCAGACTCGCGTATACCGTAATTAACTAGAACTGCCAAGCCCCCTATATATCCGCCAAATGCACTTTCTGCAACGGCCGCAACTTTCTTACCTTTTAATTCGGATAGTGCGTGAATAGGACTATCAGCACGAACCCATATGGCTGAACCTACATTATCACCAATGGAAGGCACAACCGAAGATAGGCTTTGTAGACTGGCAATCCACGATACGTTAGCCCCTTCTGTAGTAAGTAAGATTTGAATAGGTTGTGCAATGATAAAGTCTATAGACTTATTCCTAAATTCAAGTGGGAAATCAGAAACACTAATTCTTTTTATTATTAAGCGATCATTAGACAGTCTAGAGTTTACTGAATCAACCCATTTTTGCCATATATCTTCAGCCCTTTCTGATCCAAATGGAGATTGAATTCCAATAGTCCAATCTTTAGCTTGGACTGCCGAGCTTAAAAAAAGAAAAATAAGCAAAGCTCTAAGAAGCAATAACATTAATCTAGATCAAAAATCTAAGCATTTTGTGGAAAGTCACATATGAAAAAAATTGTATCACGCACATAATAAATTAAATAAACTCCCTAGAGAGGTATATATGAAGAAATTCGTGGGTTTCTTATTTACATTAGTAGTTATTGGCTTATTGTTATATGCATCTTCTTTTCTAATTACATACTTAAGAGAAGATTCTGTACCTGAGCAGGTGCAAATTAATGATGAACTCATAAAAAAAGGTGAATATATAGCAAAAGCTGCCGACTGTTACGCCTGTCATACCGTCCCAGGGAGTAAGGATTTCTCTGGTGGTTTAGCAATGCAGACTCCCGTTGGAGCAATCTATTCTACAAACATCACTCCAGATAAAGAAACTGGTATTGGACACTACACTTACAGTGACTTTTATAACGCTGTAAAAAATGGTGTAAGTAAAAAAGGACACGCTTTATATCCTGCAATGCCATACACTTCGTATACCATACTTAAAAATGAAGATGTTGAAGCTCTATATGCCTATTTCATGAAAGGTGTTCAGCCTGTATCTAAGCATAATCAAAGTAACACACTCCCATTTTGGATGTCTATGCGATGGCCCGTAGCTTACTGGCAAATGTTATTTGCTCCTAAAAGAGAGTTTACGCCTCCATCTAATGCAGATGAGGCTATAAGCCGTGGTGAATACTTAGTTGAAGGTACTGGGCATTGTGGTGCCTGTCACACACCTAGAGGTTTTGCCTACCAAGAAAAATCCTACTCTTTGTCAGATGGTGATGATTATTTGACGGGTGCTATTGTTGATGGATGGAGGGCGAAAAGTCTGAGAGGCGAAGGAAATGGGCTTGGCGATTGGACTGTAGAGCAAATTCAATCATTTTTCAAAACTGGCCGAACTGATAACAATTTCGCATTTGGTGCTATGAGCGATGTTGTACAACACAGCTTGCAATATTTGACTGATAAAGACTTAAATGCCATGGCGACGTACTTAAAATCATTGCCACCTACTAAAGGTAGAACTACAGAAAGGCCTAAAAAAATAGACAAGACTACAGAAAATTTGCTCGCAGGAACTGACAGATCTCGTGGTGGCTTGCTGTATATGGAGTTCTGTATGACATGCCATAGACCTGATGGCAACGGGGTCAAACGGATCTTCCCTGCATTAAACAATAATACTGCGGTAGTAGCCCATAATCCAGAATCAGTTGTTCAGCTTATGCTTGAGGGAAGCCACAGTGCTCATACACCGCATGACATTATGAGTTTTGCTATGCCTAAGTTTGACTATCTGAGCGATGCGGACATTGCCATACTTGTAAATTACATACGTAATTCTTGGACCAATTCTGCACCTCAAACTTCTAGAGAAAAAGTATCTGAAATGAGGGCTTTTTTGAAAAATAAAGCATCTCATTACGTGGGAGAATAATATGAAGTTCAATAGTTTAACTAAACTTTCAATAGCTACAGTTATGGCTTTAGGTCTATATGCTTGTGATAGTAAAAATGTAGTCGATACGCCTGCAAAACGCGACATGATAGTAGTTAAAAAAGGTGATGAAATCGTAAAAGAGGATTATCAGATTCCACGACTTGCTGATGTTGTAAATCACCCAGATGCAGATCTTATTATTTACGGGTCTAAGCTACTGAATGAGACGAAAAGGCTATTGCCTGATAATGTTGGGGCGAATATGAATTGCAATAGCTGTCACATCGGAAGCGGTAAAGAACCTCTAGGCGCTCACTATTTTAATAGCTTTTATAAGTACCCAAAAATTATGCCCAGAGCTGGCAAAGAGGTAGATATTAAAGCTCGCATCAACGGATGCTTCCAAAGATCCATGAATGGCAAACCAATTGATCCAGAATCTAAAGAGATGAAAGCAATAATTGCTTACTACAAATGGCTTGCTGAAAGCATTCCTGAGAAAGCTGTTATACAGGTAGATATTGGTGGCAAAATAAATAATAAACTTATACCGAACGTCGAAAACGGCAAGAAAATCTATGCAGCTCAGTGTGCAACCTGTCACGGTTCTGATGGTGCTGGTTTAAATGATGATCGAGGTAATTTAGTATTCCCTCCTTTGTGGGGGGGGAGGGATCATTTAATATCGGTGCAGGTATGGCTAGAACTTACAAGGCAGCAGCATTCATACGCGATAATATGCCTATGTCTGTCCAAAAAACAGGCATGTGGGGACAAGGACACGTTCTTAACGATCAAGAAGCTGTAGACGTGGCCGAGTATTTCACTCACATGCCAAGACCAGATTTCGAGAAAAAAGTAAATGACTGGCCTAACGGTAAAAAGCCTAAGGATGCACGTTACTAGCAGTTTGGGGTTCACTATTTGTGGACCCTTTGTTTTCTTTGCCGTCTTTGTTTTCTTTTTTCGTTTTATCTTCTAGAAGATATTCATATTTCTCGTCAGTGAGTGTCTTCATAAAGGCAACAAGTGCATCTACTTTTCTGTCGGTTAAGGCATTAGCCTTCAAGTCCTCATGATTCACAGTTTCCTCAAAATCTGTAGGACCCCACTCTTTTCCCGTTTCTGGGTTAATTTTTCTGTCGGGATTATTAAATTTATCGTAAAAAAGGACAACAGTCCGCAGATCTTTGAACACTCCGTTATGCATATACGGACCTGTAACCGCAACGTTCCTAAGAGTAGGTGTTTTAAATTTGCCTGCCTGTTTTGGATCACCTTTTACTAACGGATTTTTTTGTAAACCAGCATCTTTGTAGTCATCCTTAAACTTCAAGAATTTGATTAATTCTGGATTTGAAGGCACTCCGATATTGTGATACTCAAATGATGTGAAGGGCTCTACTGGACTATCTTCACGTTCTATAGAATGACAGGTTTTACAGTTCACATTATTGTTAGAAAAAAACAAGGTACGGCCTAAATCCTCAAGAGGAGTTAGCTCATATTCACCCCTAAGATACTTATCATATTTTGAATTAAACGGTTGAAACTCATCCGTATGTTCGTATGCTTCGATAGCATTACCCATAGCTGCATATGCTTTTTCAACATCCTCCCAGACATCTGACCCGTAAATCTTAACGAAATTTTCCTTATAAAATGGATTTTCTTTTAAGCGATCTACTATGGTTTTACGATCGGGCATCTGCATCTCGACTGGATTTAAAGGAGGATCGCCCGCTTGCTTTGCCATGTCTTTAGCACGACCATCCCAAAATACGCCACCTTTAAAAGTTTTACGCTCTTTATCATAGCTAAATGGCAGATGAAAACGCCCATACATCGCTGTGGGTGCATTCCTATCTCCAAAATGAGAGCCGTCTGCACCTGTAGATACCATCATTGAAATAGGGCTATCTCGCCCATCCGTAAAAGCTCTACCAGGTTCGTGGCAGGATGCACAGTTCATCGTTTTGTTCAGAGAAAGTGACGTATCGAAAAACAGTGCTTGACCCGTCTGCTCCTTAAGAGCCTGTAAATCTGAATTTTGTTTCTCTTGTGCGTTGGCAATACCTCCGCAAACAAGCACACATAGAAAATTTAAAAGAAATTTATGTTTTTCGACTAATTTTGACATGATAGTTCCCGAGCTTTAATGCATCTAAAAATGGGGTCAGCAACATATTCTTCACTGAATAGTTGTAAAGAGTTTTTTGAAAAGGAAATCCAAATTTTTTTGGTCTAATTGCATCTTTGGAAGCCACAAATGAGCCGAACATCCAATCCCATAATGCAATGTAACTACCATAATTTTTTTCTGCATACTTGCTGTAGTGATGCACTTGATGCATTGCTGGTGAAATAAAAAAACGCTCAAGCCATTTTGGGTAGGATAGATAAATATGAGAGTGTCTTAGATGTGTGCCTAGAATTGAAAAGATGAACACAAAGGCATTGCCACCCAAAATAGACCACATGTTAAGACGTGGTCCGTAAAAAGCCAAAAAAACTCCCGTCACTAATCCAGCCACAATGGAATATCTCAAACCAAAAAGCAAATTTTCTATCGGGTGTACCCTGTAAAAGGTAAGTGGATTCATTATCTCGGCACTATGATGCACTTTATGAAAATGCCATAAGAATTTATTTTTGTGCATAAGGCGATGCAACCAGTAGCGAGAAAAATCACTGACCAGAAAAAGTACTGCTGCGTATATTATGCTTAAGGTAGCATATGAAATAGAACTAGAAGGTCTACCCACATACGGGAAAAGAAGCTCGAAGACAAAAAGAGCAACCTCTTTTGCAGAGAGAATAAGCGGAGCGATCAGCAATATTTTAATAAAGCTAATCACAAAAAAATACTTGATATCCAGCACTGTGCTTGGATGTTTAATATAAGATTTTGACTGAGCCAAAATCAGTTTTAAACTCCAACCGTTTTTGTAGGCATTTATGGCTGTAATTACGGCAGCTATAATCGCTGAACTAGCAAGATATAGCCAAAATAACCGCTGAGTGGAATCAAGTAGAAAGTTAGTCTCCATCAGCATCCATAACCTTAGCCACAACTGGCAATTCCGAGATTAAACTCACGTAATAAAGCTTATAAAGTTTATTTGAAAGTTCGTATATAGGTTTAATGGTTTCAGGTTTAAATAAATCGAAGTCAGAGCTAATCGGGTCAAGCTTAGCTATCACTTGATTTAGTGTTTCGTTTATTTCTTCTCCTACTTTTTTTACTTTAAATTTATCTAAGATATGAAATAAATTTTTGTGTTCTGAATTCGGATCTAATAGCTCTTTTTGAGCCTTGTAAACCGCCTTCAAAGATCGAAAATTAATGCTACTATATGGCATCTCAGAACGATTGTGATCTGGTTTGTCTAAGTATTTTCTCGTTAACCCTGCAGGATCTCCAATCCTCCACTCCTTAGTAGTAAAAATACTTGTGGACAATGCATTAACTAATGAGGCTAAAGATTTATTCGGGTTTTCTAAGTACGTGCTTTTGGCTTCCTTATAACCTTGCTCAATATCATCTACTCGCTTACAAATCGAAGCCACCATAACTTGAGCAAATTCAAGATCCCTTGTTGATATAACAGAATCACCATATAACACGTACTCCAGGCTATTTAAACTTTTTGTAGAGTTTTTAAACAATGCCTTATCCGCAGCCGTATCTCCTTCAAGCGCTCTTTTTAAAACTGCTACGAAATCTTCCTTACCGTTATGAAAAGTATCAATAAGATTTGGATGGTCTAAATAATCCTCAGAAAGATCCCCCAAAATATAATCGGTCTGTACTGCCCTCCAACTATCCACAAACGCCAAAAACTTATCTGCATAATCTGTGTTTGTTGGATCTTGAACCTTTAATTTAATTTTCTCTTCAAGCTGCCTGCAATTTTGGCTGGCAATGCTTGCATTTTTCAAAATAATATTATCGTAAATACTCTCTAACTCAGGCTTAAATTCGGGGTTATCCTGAGCTGATGCAATTCCAGAAAGAAGCAGAGAACTTACAAAAACAGATACAAACTTATTAAGAACTTTCATAATCAACCTACAAAGAATTCAAAAAGATCAGCAAGGCCTCGCGATCTTCCTTAGACAATTTCAAAAACGCATCTCTAGATGCCGATGCCTGACCACCATGCCACCCAATAGCCTCCTCAAGAGTCTGTGCCCTACCATCGTGAAGATATCCTAAACCCAATTCGGCTTTAAGATAGTTTCTCCATAAAGGTGCAGTTCTCCATTCGGAAATCGTAGCCTCAAATTCTGGTCTCCTATCGTTTAGTCCATCACCCATATCATGAAGCAGATAATCAGAGAATGGCTTAAACACTTCACCCTGAGCCGTCTTAAGCTCAGGTTTATGGCAAAAAGAACATTGCAACCCATCAAAAATTTCTCGACCTCTGATAGGCTCTTCTTTTAAATCCTTCTTAGGTGGCAATGGTAATTTTTTTACATAAAATGCAATGGATTCTAGTCGGTGCGTAGGCAAATCATAGTCAGGCAAATGCATCTCATACTTAAGTCTCCTACCACGGGGTGCATTTAAACACTCAACTTGAAACTTAGTACAGGATTCTTGATTACTCACAGCATTTGTCAGCCCCATATCGTTTAGAGCCGCATCTCCAGTTTGGGTTACGACTGAAGCTTGCGATGCCTTCCAACCGAATTTTCCAACTTCCATATTTTTAGTTAAAGGATTGAAAACACGGTTTACCCTACCCGCCATGGAAGGGTTATTAGCTTTTTGCTCCTTAGCTATTTGTTCTATATATTCACCATCTAAAGATTCTACATAACCTATACCTATAAGCGTTGGTGTTATTCTTATTGATACACCAGTATCTTCAGAAATGGGGCCATAACCTAGATGATGTGTGACTATTTCCCAGTTGTATAAAGATATTGAGCTTGAACCACTTTCTAGAGTTTTATAAATTCTTTTTGCAAGTGAAACCCTACCTTCTAATGGTACTGAGGAAATACTTTTTGATGAAAGTTGATGTCCATATACAGGATCAGGAATAGTAATTTGTTCAGCTCTTCTTTTTAAATGCTCTTTAAATTGAGACAATTTCACTGCATACAAGCTGTTAACAAATTTATCTGTAATCAATGGATCGTTAGGCTTTGAAGAAATATGACATGAAGCACAGGTATTGGAACTGAATAACGGTCCTAAGCCATCACGTGCAGTAGTTGAACTAGGAGCCGCCACCCATGGAATATGAAAAAACGAGCGTCCCTCAGTGAATGAGTCAATCTGCTCGTCATTTAAACCTTCAGTGCCTGCCGCCATCGAAGACGGCAAGGCTTTAAAAAATACAACTAAGCCAAAAAGAAACTTAGTTAACTTTTGTTTCTTCAGCATCTGTTACATCGTCTTCTGTCAAATCAATATGAAGAGACTTAGCCACAACGATCATTTGATCGCCAAGACGACGCATTTGATTTTTCATACTAACAATGTTTTTGTTATAAGCTTCATTGCTAGGAAGAATTTGATAATCAAAATGCATTTCTTTTTGAGCTACTGCATTCATATCGGCAATGCGTTTTTCAACGTCAGCAATTAATTTATCGATATTAGCTTTGTTTTCTTTTCCTAAAGAATCATAGAAAGATACACCAGTAGATTTACCGTTAGTTTGACCTTTAAGAAAATCTAACCATCCTTTGAAGTTTTGATCGATATCTCTGTGAGTGTTATCTGAGAAGCAAGAGTGCTCGTCTTCTTCTGAAGGAGTTAGAACCGCAACTGCAATCCTTTCGTTTGCTAATTCAGACTTTATAAATACACCCAGACCAGAAAGAATTTGCTTGATAGCTACGTCTGTTTCAATATTTTTAGAAGCTTCTTCACCTTTAAGCTCGCCTAAAAGTGCTTGACGATAAAGCCCTTTAGCTCCATCTCTTTCAGTAGACCATGCATTAACTAAAACTTGAAGGTCATTAACTAATTTATCAGTTACTGCGTTCAAGTAATCTTTACGACGGTCTTTGAATTTATCCTCTGTGTAATCAGTTAGTGGTCTTTGTCCAGCAGTCATTGGTCCAGACGCAATTTTGTCTTCTACGATGCTGTTGTAGTCTTGATCCTGACCCCATAACAAAAATTCAATAGCGTGATATCCAGTAGCAACATTCGCTTCACCGCCATTTTCGTTAAGCTCTGTAAGAACTTCTGGAGTGATGGTAGTAATGTCAACTTCTTTAGAGTCATCGCCAGTTGGCTTGAATTTACCTGTAGAATCGATAATATTTCCGCTTGTGCGATTGCCTTTTGCATCGATTGTGTAGTCAATCATAAATTCATCTAAAGGCCAAGCATTGATTTGAGATTCAAGATTGCCATAAGTTTCTGCTACCCAACCTTCCTCGGCATCGATAGGACCATTAGACAAACGTAAAGCCTCAGTTAAACCATATGTTTCACGTGACATAAGCCAAGCATCTTTTGCAGCTTTTAGAGTCTCTTCTGTTGGATTAGCTGTGAAATCTTTGATTGCTTTTTGAAGCGTTTGTGCATCTTTTAGAGCATCTGAGTAATATTTGATGGCAATGTTTGCGTAGTTTTCTAATGCAGCATGTTCATCAATATGAACGTGATCAAATTTCATATGACCATCTTTGTGTTTATGGTCATGATCATGTTTATGCTCATGTTTGTGTTCGTGTTCATGTTTATGTTCTTGTGCAGAAACAAGACTAGATGCTGCGGTCATACTGAGCCCAACAACAAGACCGACAAAAATTTTATTGAATTTAAAGGACATATTAACCCCAACCTAAGAATGAAAATGTAAATAAGAATCATTATTATATAACATTTACAAAATATTGCCGACATGGGGTTTTATTGCCACAAGCTAAAGCAAAATATTACTTTTAGTAGCAGTATGAGAAAAATATAAAGATTTAGGCTAGTATTAAAGTGTGCGTTTTTACATGGATTAAATATGAAAAAGTTCCTCTACTGCCCTTTGATAGCGTTAGTTCTGGCTGGATGTGAAACTACATCTACTAATAATGTGCTTAGTCCTGACGGTGTTCCTTATGAAGTGATAAACGTGGAGAAAAAACCAGATGTCCATATTGTGCATCAATCAGATATAGACAAAATTCCAAAAGGATACACTGAACGTCAGATTCGCATCTCTATTGGTAATCCTGGAGAGAAGTATATAAAACGAGACGGGAAAACTGTAGTACTAGGGTACAAAATATACGAAATTGAGGGGCTACCTCATACAATTAATCAATGTCTGATTCTTAAGGACGGATACTATAGAGAAAGTACTATCACTAGATTTAACTGTTCTGGAATTCGTTGATTTTATTTTTGGTTAGAAGTTTCAGGTCTTATTTCTAGCCTTTTGTATCACTTGTAATTTTTAACACTTGTGAAACTTTAACTATCTAAACTGTGTTATTTGTTTGGAGGTATTTATGAAGTTTCACAAGTTTACATTTTCAATTACTGCATTACTTTTGTCGGCTAGCCTAAATTTTTCTTATGCAGGCGATGCTGATATTAATTCTCTTAAATTAATCGGCTCTTACGAAATTGAGACTGGTACTCAAGCCTTTAATACTGAATTTGGAGGCATATCTGGTTTAGATATGGCTGAAGATGGCTTATTTTGGGCTATTTCAGACGAAAGAGGCGGAGAAAAAGGTACACCCCGGTTTTATAAAATCAAACTTGAATACGATGAAAATGGCATTCAAAACTTTGCCGTAGATTCAGTTCATAATATGCAGACACCACAAGGCGAAAATTTTTCTTCAGATTCAAGAACTGTAGATCCAGAAGCTATAAGACATACTTCTAACGGAACACTATACTGGTCTTCAGAAGGTAATTGGAATGATGATTCAACTAAAAGATACCAACCCTTTATACGTGAAATGAAAGAAGACGGATCTTATTTTAGAGAATTTAAAATTCCAGAACAATTTTTATATAAAGATAACAAAACTTCAGGAGTTAGAAATAATAACTCTTTCGAAGGATTAGCCGTTACTCCAAATGGCTCGATGTTCTTTGCAACCGAGATCGCCCTATATCAAGACGGTGAAGCTGCTAGTGTGGATAACGGTAGCAAAATACGCATAACTAAATTTGACCCATCAGCTAATACTACATTAGCTCAGTACGTATATGAACTTCCAAAAATTCCTACCCCCTCTCCTAAACAAGGCTACGTAGATAATGGCCTAACAGAGCTTCTTGCAATTTCTGATAACGAGTTTCTAACATTAGAACGTTCATTTGCTGATGGTATTGGCAATACTATCCGCATCGTCAAAATTACAATTACTGACGAAACTACAAATGTGAAGGATATGGATTCACTCAAAGAGGCTAAGTACACTCCTGTTGAGAGAAAAGTTGTTCTTGAACTTACTCCTGAATTTGAAGGCATTAAGATGGATAATATGGAGGCAATGAGCTGGGGTAAAACTCTTACAAACGGTCATAAAACCTTAGTTATTGCCTCTGACAATAACTTCAACAAAAAACAAAGAACTTTGTTTATGGTCTTTGAAGTTAACTAGAAATTTGAGCTAGTTATTTAAACTTCCCAGAACTTTCAAAAATTATGATTTTTTATTATTCAGAGGTTCTGGGTACATGTATACTTCAATTTTCCCAGATCTTCTTTTTGTATTAGGCTCATCAGCACCATTATGACCTGTAGGTATATTTTGGTTCTCTGGTGACATGAAGCCATTTTCAATAAACCACTTATTTAACTCAATAATCCTTTTATGTAGCATTGGGATTTCCGAGTCTGAATCTGTCTATGAAGGGTTTTGGGGCTCTGGTGGGGTTTTTAAATCTTTCTTTGTCATAAGGTTCACCACTAACTTTTAATAAATAACTCCAAAATAGGTTCACAGCTAATTTTTAGGATAACCTAAGCCTATAGTAACATTAAGTTTCTAAATGCCTAGTTAAAATCAGGTTATGGGCCAAAAACCAAAATTATGACTTCTGAATCATACGATCAAAAATATATAGATATTGGAATAGGCTTAAATCAAGTTGATAACTTAAAGCCTTCTGATTTCTTCTATAAAGTTATTGAACGTTCAACTTCCTATAATGAAGCTGAAAGAAAATTAATTGAGGAAGAAGCTTTTAAGTTTTCTGTAGCAATGCTTAAGGCAATTGCGAATCCATACCAAGACAATCTTAAAATAAGCGAAATTTATATTAATTAGCGTTTTTTCACCCAAAAAATAGAATAAATGTGCGTATATTTTGGTTACAACAAGTGGTGTGAAAAATTTGAAACTTTGCAAAAACCGCTCAAACACTAGCTTTCAGAGGGGCTTACAGGGGGGGGGGAAATGGTGCCGGCTACAAGAATCGAACTCGTGACCTTCTGATTACAAATCAGCTGCTCTACCTGCTGAGCTAAGCCGGCTTCAAAAGAAAATTATTATAATCAAATCAACTTTTTGTTGTCAATTATTCGCATCCATTATTTAATAATATGTAGCTTATTACGCTAATTCATATAGAACATAATCCTCGTAAATATAATTGACCATCAAACTTGAAGGGCGTGAAATGAAATTCTATTCAATGGCTTTTAATAAATATTTACAATTTACTGGAAGATCCAGAAGGGCTGAATACTTTTGGTTTAATTTTATTAACGTTTTAATTGTTATAGCACTTGCATTAATTGCCACTTATCTTGGTCCTTCACTTGGTGTTGAATTTGTTTCAGTTATGGCAGGAATCACGGGGATTTTTGGGTTATTTATATTTATACCAACAATTTCTATTCTTGCACGTAGACTTCATGATTTAAACTTATCAGCATGGCTTATATTGATCTACATTATTATTGCTTCTGTATTTCAAACTATACTAACAAACCATCCAGATGACCGCCTACAATCAGGTCTAGTTCTTATTGGATTACTATTTAATTTAATACTATGCTTTATTCCAGGAACCAAAGGACCTAACAAATACGGTCCTGATCCAAAAGAATTTACTGCTACCATGCCACAAGATATCGTAACTCAACAACCCCTTCCGAAGTCTAGCTTAAAGCAACAACCAGAGGCTACATTACCCAAAGAGAAGGAAAAAATACCTGATAAGATTCCAGAAGACCCATTTAAGGGCTTTGACGGGTAGGTTAATCAACTAATTTAAATCCACCGAATTCCTCAGCTGACTCATCATCTGGAGAATTTTTATTTTGAGGATTTGAATTGCTCTTTTCTGATTGGACGATGGATGAGCCGTCAAACTTTTCAACTTCGAACATCATCCCCTCCTGTGTTTGCTTAGAGTAGAAAGCTGCAACTCGAGCAAGTGGAAAGGAAACGTCGAAAGGGACACCACCAAATCGAGCCACGAATGATATCCATTCATTTCCAATTTGGAGATCTTTGACGGACTCATATCCTACATTAAATGTAATAAGTCCATCCTGAACATATTTGCTTGGGACTGTGCAACTTTTGTCAGTATGTACTAGGATGTAAGGGTCAAAACCAGAGTCTAAACACCATTCGTGTAGTGCTCTAATTACGTACCCTTTAGCCGTACTAGGAAACATTAGCGACGCATAACCTTTTCTGAAGGGGTTAAAGCTTCAATGAAAGCAGGACGAGAAAAAATACGTTCTGCATATTTTTGAATTGGTGCTGCTGTTTTTGGAAGTTCTATACCGTAATGGTCAAGTCTCCAAAGCAAGGGAGCAATAGCCACATCAAGCATCGAAAACTCATCTCCAAGCATATACTTATTTTTAGACATAACTTGAGAGATTTGAGTTAAACGGTCTCGAATAGTACTACGTGCTACTTCCAGTTCCTCATCGCTATTACTTTTAGTACGATCCTCCAAAACAGAAACAAACGAGAATAGTTCACGCTCAAAATTAAATAAGAAAAGACGAGTCCTAGCCCTCATGATAGGTTCGCCTGGCATCAATTGCGGATGAGGAAAGCGCTCGTCTATGTACTCATTGATGATATTTGATTCATATAGAACTAAATCCCTTTCTACTAGAATTGGAAGTGTTCCATAGGGGTTCATAGAGCCGATTTCTTCTGGTTTATTAAAAAGGTCGATGTCTCTAATCTCAAAATCCATACCCTTTTCGAACAAAACGAAACGGCATCGTTGAGAGAAAGGGCATGTATTTCCAGAATATAAAAGGATCATAAGTTACCTCAAAATTATTGTTATTTTACGTGCTTCCAATAAGCTTTGTTTAACTGCCAAGCAAACACGAAAAAGATAGCCAAGAATAACATAACCCATAGACCTAAAGTCTTACGGAATTCTTGTTTTGGTTCCGACATCCAACCCAAAAATGCAGTTAGATCAGCTACATTTTTATCGAATTCAGCTTGTTTTTCAGGGTTTAAATATTTTATAGATTGATGGCTTGAAGCCTCACCTTTGTAATCAGTAAGTACTTTATCACTAATTTTTTTGCGATAACCATGTTCATCAATCTGAGAGACAATTTCATGCCACTCAGTGCCACCACCCTCTTTATCTACTTCAACCACATCAGTTATAGTAACCTCAACTGGACTCATCTCCTGCCAAAACGGATTAGGCATAGCAGAATTCGGGAATGCTATATTATTCCATCCAGTAGCACGAGATTTATCTCTGTAAAATGTGCGAAGATAAGTATAAATATAATCAGTTCCAGGCTGACCTAAGTTTGCGGATTTAGCACGTGCCATAACTGATAAATCAGGAGGCGTAACACCAAACCAAACTTTTGCATCCTTGCGATTCATAGCAATAGTCATCTTATCGCCCACTTTTTGCCCAGTAAAAAGCAGATTTTCTTCAATTTGTTTTTCTGTCAAACCAAGTTGAGTCAAGTGGTTATAGCGCACTAAATTAGCACTATGACAGTTCATACAGTAGTTTATAAACAGCTTCGCACCATTTTGAAGTTGTGCTTTATCGCGAATATTAATAGGAGCCTCATCCCAGTGCACACCACCCTCAGAGGCATAACTAACACCACTTACAGAAGCTACTAATAAAAGCAATGAAGTTAGAAATTTCTTAAACATCTTGATTATCCTCTCTTATTAGTGCGGTTTGTAAGTAATTCTTTCTGGTACTTGCTTAAATGGACCGATACGACTCCAAATAGGCATAAAGAAGAAGAATGCTAGATAAATCACAGTGCCAACTTGGCTAATAATATTAATCAAATCATTTGGAGATTTGGTACCACATACACCAAGAACAATAAAGTTAATGCAGAAAATTGCATATAGCAGTTTATGCCAACCTGGACGATAACGAATTGAACGTGCAGGCGACTGGTCAAGCCAAGGAAGGAACCCTAGCATAATCACAGTGCCACCCATAACTATGACACCCCAGAATTTAGCATCGAAAACACGAAGCAAGATGGCAACGCCAACGAGTACAACAAACCAAATTATTTTCCAAATACCCTTAACGTTTTTGCTAAGTAGAATACCCAAGGCAAAAATAACCGCAAAGCCAGCTAAAACCCACGTGAAGTCATCGGTAGTAGCACGAAGCATAGAATAGAAAGGCGTAAAATACCAAACTGGAGCGATGTGTGGCGGAGTTTGAAGCGGATCGGCAGGTAAGAAGTTGTTAGATTCAAGGAAGTACCCACCCATAGTTGGAGCGAAGAACATAATCGCTGCAAAAACTAATAAAAACCCTGCAACTCCAAGAATATCGTGTACAGTGTAGTAAGGGTGGAATGGTATACCATCTAAAGGTATACCGTTTTTATCTTTGTATTTTTTGATTTCAACACCATCTGGGTTGTTTGAGCCTACTTCATGCAAAGCAATAAGGTGAGCTGCTACAAGACAAATCAAGACTAAAGGAATAGCTACAACGTGGAATGCAAAGAATCTGTTTAAAGTTGCATCAGATACGACAAAGTCACCACGTATCCATACTGAAAGAGTTTCACCTACAAATGGTATAGCTGAGAATAAGTTAACGATTACCTGAGCACCCCAGAAAGACATCTGACCCCAAGGAAGAAGGTATCCAAAGAACGCTTCGGCCATCAAACATAGAAATATCATAACTCCGAAAATCCAAACCAATTCTCGAGGTTTACGATAGGAACCGTAGAACATACCTCTAAGCATATGTAGATATACCACAATAAAGAACATAGAGGCACCAGTTGAGTGCATATACCTAATGATCCATCCATATGGAACTTCACGCATAATATATTCAACTGAGGCAAATGCTTCGTTAGCGTCTGGTTTATAGTGCATAACCATAAAAATACCAGTCACAATTTGGATAACTAAAACTAGAATCGCAAGGGAACCGAAGAAGTACCAAAAATTAAAGTTTTTAGGTGCATAGTACTTAGCCAAATGGTCATTCCACATACTAGTAAGTGGAAAACGACGGTCTACCCAACCTAAAAATCCTGTAGTCTCAACAACTTTTTCTTTAGCCATAATTTAAACTCCGAATTTATAGGTTAAGCCGCCGCTTCAAGGCCGACCATAATATGAGTGTCGTCCATAAAGTAGTATGGCGGAATTAATAGATTATCTGGAGCAGGCTGATTTTTAAATACACGTCCAGCTAAATCAAACTGAGAACCATGGCATGGACATAAGTACCCACCATTCCAGCTAGATGGCATGCCCTCGGCATTACCCTCTTTTAATCTAGAAGATGGAGAACAACCTAAGTGAGTACAGATTCCTACACAGACAAACCACTCATCCTTACGCGATCTGTGCTGATTTTTAGCATAATCTGGCGTAAAACCAGGTCTTTCTGAATTCGGATCTGCTACCAACTCATCAGTAACTTTAAGTGAAGCTATCATCTCAGGCGTACGATGAAGAATCCATACAGGCTTACCCTGCCACTCTACCGCAATCATGGTACCGGGTGCGATTTGGCTAATATCAACTTCAACGGGAGCACCAGCTGCTCTTGCTCTATCAGAAGGAGTCATAGAGGCTACAAAAGGAACAAGCGTAGCCAATGTAGCTACGCCTCCGATGGCACAGGCCGTCCCTAAGAGCATACGACGCGATGGATCATCAGGCAACTGCTCTGGAAATGACAAGCTCTCGCTTTGAACTATATTGTTTGAATCTTGACTCATTGAATATCCTTATTGGTACTGCCAAGGTTTAAAAATTTACTCCGCCACAATTATAACCTTTTGCCATTGCATATTACAAAATAATTCGTTTATCATTAAACCATTTAAAGGGTGTTGTTAGGGAGAGTTTTATGTCATTTTTTAAAGAATTTAGAGAATTTGCAATAAAAGGGAATATGATAGATTTAGCTGTTGGTGTAATCATAGGTGCAGCATTCAGTAAGATTATAGATTCCTTAGTTAAAGATATCATCATGCCTTTAATTAGCTTCATATTAGGCGGTGATGTCGACTTTTCTCAAAAATTTCTCATATTGTCACGACCAGATAACTATTCAGGACCAGAAACCCTAGTGGCACTTCAAGAAGCAGGGGCAAATGTTTTGAGTTGGGGTAACTTTTTAACTGTAGTAATCAATTTCCTATTGATGGCATTCGTCGTATTTATGTTGGTTAGAACTATAAATAAAATCAAATCTAGTGTTATAGAGCAAGAAGCAGTAGCTCCAGTCGCAGATCCCGCTGAAGTAGTGCTTTTAAGAGAAATTCGCGACGAATTAAAAACTAAAAAAATTAATTAAATAGGATTATTAAGTTCTATATATTCAACTTCAAGCTGAGGGTATTTTGCTTTTAAAGCAGCACCCAAAGCTTGAACACCGTATCTCTCTGTAGCATGATGACCAGCTGCTATAAAGCCTACGCTCGATTCAATGGCTTGATGATAGCACTGCTCCGAAGCCTCTCCTGTCAGATATACATCTGCCCCTTTATCAATTGCTTCCATAAAATAGCCCTGTGCTCCGCCAGTACACCATGCGATTCTAGATACGGGCATATCTGGATTCCCTACTACCAGTGGCTTCCTATTAAGCCTTTGAGCAACATGACCCTCGAGTTGTCCGAGCATTTTAATGTGTGGAGGGACATTGCCAAACCAAATAAGACCATATTTTCCATGAGTTTCAGGTTTACGAACTTCGTCTTTTAAAATTAAATTGACTTCAATATCCAAAACTTTTGCAAGTTGGGCGTTATTGCCATATTCAGGGTGGGCATCGAGCGGTAGATGATATGCGAACACATTAAGGTTATTTTTTATCGCGGTGGCAATGCGGTTGTATTTAATCCCTATTATTTCTGAGTCTTCGTTTTTCCAAAACCAGCCATGATGTACAATTATGGCATCAGCATTGTTTTTAATTGCTTGATTTATAAGAGCTTCGGAGGCCGTTACGCCAACCACGATTTTACGTATCTCTGATTTGCCCTGAAGTTGTAGTCCGTTGGGAGCATAATCGTTATACAACGTTGGCTTTAATGTGTCATCTAACCATGCTTGGAGTTCATCTACTCTAATACTACTCATTTTTATACCTATGAGATCAATTTGGACTATTTTTGCAAATCTTTCGGCTATATGTCTACTGGTATTGTGCTTACTTGGAGTATTTAGGCCTGGTCTATTAGATGATTTACTTTCCCATCGTAAACCTGCCCCTATAGAGCCTCAAAGACCTACGGCCACAGTTAAGATTATCCAGACCGACACACCTAAAGCTAATCTTGGGCTCCAGTATAAACCTAGTGGCGAAATTAAACACACGCTTACTACCACTATTATTACTTCATATGCGGATGCAGTAAATCTTGCTTCGCCATCAGTTGTTAGTATTTATACGACCAAAATCATTGCCTCCCCATTTAAGGGTTTGCGTGATGTGCCTTCGCTCAGACCGTTTATTATTGAGCAGTACAATAAAAAACTTAATGAACCTACAGACTTAGGCTCTGGAGTTATTGCAAATGCTGAAGGCTATATTCTAACTAATTATCACGTTGTAGAGGCGGCCGATTCGATTGAGGTTGCCCTTTATGATGGAAGAAAATTTAAAGCTAAGTTTATTGGGGCTGATCCTGATACGGACCTGGCTGTAATCAAAATAGAAGTTCCAGATTTAGTACCCATTACCTATGAAACTTCACAGAACCTTAGTGTTGGAGATGTAGTACTCGCTATAGGTAATCCTTTCGGTGTAGGTCAGACCACAACTATGGGAATTGTGTCGGCTATAGGTCGATCAGGTCTAGGCATTAATACTTACGAGAATTTTATACAAACAGATGCCTCGATTAATCCAGGTAATTCTGGAGGTGCACTTATTAACGTTAATGGCAAATTAGTCGGTATTAATACTGCGATCTATGCTGATGATGAGTATGGCGGATCGCTTGGTATTGGGTTTGCTACTCCTGCAGATACTGCCCTTAATATTCTTAATCAGATAATTACAAATGGCCATGTCACGAGAGGTTGGCTTGGAATTGAAGCTCAACTTGTGACCAGTGAAGTAGCAAAAACATTGAAGCTTAATGACACGACTGGTGTGGTTATTATACGGATTGAGCCAGGTAGTCCAGCCGACAAAGCCAAACTTAAAAATGGGGATGTGATTACCGCATTTAACGGGTCAAAAGTTATAAGTGTGGATCACTTGATGATTGATATTGCCTCGCAAAAACCAGGGGACACCATTAAGCTTACGGTATTTAGAGATGGTCACTCCGATGAATTAGAAATTGTTTTGGAGTCGCGAGAGTAAAACATTGCCACCCATAAACCTATTTCAAAAAGAAGTATTAATGGGACGGCCATAAGAAATTGACTTATTACATCAGGGGGCGTCAAAACCGCAGCCAAGACGAATGCTCCCACGATAACGTAGCTTCGAACTCTTTTTAATTTCTGAACCGAAGTAATGCCCGTATAAACAAGCAATACAACAAGCACAGGCACTTCAAACGTCACGCCAAAAGCAAGAAACATGGTGGTCACGAAATCTACATAGGCCTCAATATCTGGGGCAAACTGTATGCTTTCAGGGGCGATTGAAATAATAAAACTAAAAACTAGGCGAAATACGAAAAAATAACAAAAACAAATGCCAATAACAAATAGCACAAAACTGCCTATCATTAGTGGCAATACTAAAGCCTTCTCCTTTTTGTATAGCCCTGGAGCTACGAAAGCCCAGACCTGATAGAGTATGTAAGGCATTGCAAGAAAAATGGCAGCAAAAAGTGTAACCTTTAGAGGAACGATAAATGGTGTTACGACACCAAGAGAAATCATGCGGTCGCCAGCAGGCAAACTAGACAAAAGTGGAGATGCAAGCAGGTCATATAGATTGTTTGACCCTGGATAAATACAAAGTATTAAAAACACCACTCCTAAACCGAGTACAGATTTAAGTAAGCGTGATCTTAATTCAATTAAATGCGGTAGTATCCCGCCCTCATCATTATGACTCATTATTTTTATTTTGGGAGATCTCTACATCAGGCAGATCGGGGATTTCCTCTTTATTTAGAGGTTCATGGATACTTGAAGTTATGTCTTCTTTTAGTTGTGTGGCTTGATATTTAAAACTACTAGCAGCATCTGATAGAGATGATTTTATAGAACGAAGTTCCTCAACTTCAAGTTCGTGTTCCATGTCTTTTTTAAAATCACTAACATACCTATTTACACGGCCAGTAATATGACCAATGCTTCTAGCGACTTTAGGAAGTTTTTCGGGACCGAACACAATAAGTGCAACAATCCCAATAACGAAAAACTCACTAAAACTTAACCCAAACATTAAGGATTTTTAGGTTGATTATTAGACACATGATCCTCTACCGCTGGTTTTGGTATAGAAACATTAGGATCCATTCCACCAGATGGAACGCCTGGAGGAGAAGGAATAACAGCTGGAGTTGGCTTTTCATCGTTAGCGTAGTCAGATTCTGACTCCCTCATACCTTTTTTGAACCCCTTAACTGCACCACCAAGGTCTTCGCCAGCATTTCTGAGTCTTTTTGTTCCAAAAACTAAAACAACAATAAGTAAAACAATTAACCAATGCCAAATGCTAAATCCACCCATAAATACTCCTAATCATCTAAAGAATCTACTATATCGATGGCTTCTTGTAGAGAATAAACTCCTAAATCTAAACTTTTACCCAAAATAATTCCATCGACACCATGGTCAACTAAAGTTTTAATCTCATGAAACCTACTTAATTGACCTACATCACCACATGCGAGAACGGGAACATCCACGGCTTTAGCGAAATTCAATGTGGCCTCAAGGTTTACTTCAGTCATATTCCCGTCTGGTCCCATATCAGTATAAATTATAGAATCAATACCTTCATCGGTTAATCTTTGGGCAATAGTTACCGCATCGAACTTAGTCACCTTAGACCAACTATCTGTCACAACCTTACCGTCTCTCGCATCCAGTCCCAATATAACCTGTCCATTAAATGCAGAACACGCATCGTTCATAAAATGTGGATCCTTAACTCCAGCAGAACCTACAACTACAAAATCAAAGCCCATATCCAAATATGATTCGATTGAGGCCATAGTCTTTATACCGCCTGCAATTTGAAGTGGCAAATAATGGCTTACTTCCTCAATTAATTTACTCAATACTTCATTATTTTTTGACAATGAAGTTGCATTTTGTGTGGATGCATTTAGTCCTAATTGAACAATATGAAGCCTGTCCGCCCCTAGGTCAGCCCATTTTTTAGCTAAATCTAAAGGGTCTATTTCAAATGGTGATGAACTAGTCTTATCGCCGTAGCTCACATGAACACATTTGCCATCTTGAATATATATTGAAGGTATTATCCACATATGAAATTAACTTTTTTAGGAGATTCTTTCGATTTCAGCTCCAACTTTTTTAAGCTTCTCTTCGATTTTAAAATAACCTCGATCCAGATGATAAATTCTATCTATTACAGACTCACCTTGAGCGGCAAGTGCAGCTATTATAAGACTTGCAGAAGCTCTAAGGTCAGTAGCCATAACTTTTGCACCTTGAAGTTTATCAACTCCCTTAATATGTGCTTTGCTTTCATGAACAGTTATATCAGCACCCAATCGATTAAGCTCAGGTACATGCATAAATCTATTTTCGAAAATTCTCTCATCTATAGTACTTTCCCCATCCGCAATAGAATTAAGTGCCATTAATTGAGCTTGCATATCCGTAGGGAAACCTGGATACTCTTTCGTGATTATAGAAACCGCTTTAGGTCTACAACTCATAGAAGCTTTAATCCAGTCCTCTCCAGTTGAAATTTCTAAACCAGCTTCTGTTAGCTTCTCGATTATGCTGACCATTGTATGTGGCAATACATCAGTCAATTCTAAATATCCGCCAGTAGCACCTACACAGCATAAAAATGTACCAGCCTCAATTCTGTCAGGCATAATTTTATACTCTGTGCCGTGAAGTTTTTCAACGCCTTCAATTGTTATACGAGATGTGCCATGTCCAGAAATTTTAGCCCCCATAGAGTTAAGCATCTGAGCAAGGTCATATACTTCAGGTTCCTGTGCAGCATTTTCCAAAATAGTAGTGCCAGAAGCTAATACTGATGCCATTAGAAACTGCTCTGTACCCCCTACTGTAACCATATCTGTTTTAATTGAAGCTCCTTTAAGGCGATCGGCTTTAGCTACTACAAAACCATGCTCGACATCAATATCAGCAGAAAGCAATTTAAGCCCTTTTATATGTTGATCTACTGGTCTCTGACCTATAGCACAACCACCTGGGAGACTGACTTTTGCATGACCAAATCGAGCTAATAACGGACCAAGAACTAATATGGAAGCCCGCATAGTTTTAACTAATTCATATGGAGCTTCAAATGATTTAATCTCGTCGGCTTGTAATTCTAGGACTTCAGGTTCAATCCATCTGACCTTAACTCCTAACTGCTGAAGTACTCGAATAGATGTTTTAATGTCATTAAGTTCAGGAACATTTCGAAGGATGACAGGTTCACTAGTTAATAAACTGGCACACAAAATTGGCAATGCTGCATTTTTTGCACCTGAAACTTTAATAGTCCCTTCTAGCTTTTTTCCGCCAGTGACTTTTAATTTATCCATTATTATTTTTAGCCTTATATTCTTCAGGTGTAAGTGTGGTCATAGAAAGTGCATGAATTTCATCTTTCATACGATCACCTAAAGCAGCGTAAACCATCTGATGTCTTTGTATTAGACGCTTTCCATTAAAAGACTCGCTAACAATAGTTGCAAAAAAATGAGCCCCATCACCCTCTACTTCCAAATAATCACAAGGAATTTGATTAGAAATGTATTCTTTTATTTGATCTTGATGCGGTAAATTCATACTAATTAGGAGCGAAGTTTATACCCAGTTTGTAGGATTCTCATTGTAATCAAAGAGATTACTAAAAAGCTAACTAACGACACAATAAAACTATGCCAAGGTGACACGTCAGAAACCCTAAAAAAGGCATACCTAAAACCATCTATCATATAAAAAACTGGATTGTAATACGATACCGATTGCCAAAAAGATGGCAAACTGTGGATTGAATAAAACACTCCAGATAAAAAGGTCATAGGCATTATTAAAAAAGTTTGGAAATTTGCTAATTGGTCCCACTTATCTGCTAGAACACCATTTAACAAACCCAAAGTCCCCATAGTGGCACTCGCAAGAAAACTAAAAACTAAAAGCCAAATAAAATTCACTGGTATGGAAACCGAGTAAAAGAGACTGCAAAGCCATATTACAAAACCTACTACAAAAGCCCTCACTACGGATGCCAGGGTATAAGCTGAGAAAATCTCAAGAGGTGATATGGGTGGCAATAATATAAAAACTAGATTACCACTCATTTTGGACTGAACAAAAGATGAAGATGAATTACTAAATGCATTTTGCATCATACTCATCATCATAAGCCCAGGAATTAAAAACTTCACATATGGAATTGACCCATATGCAACCCTACCGCTTAGAACTTGAGCAAAAACCACTAAATATAAAATTGTTGTTATAGCAGGAGCAGCAACAGTTTGAATAAAAACTTTTTTGAAACGTGCTATTTCTTTATTAAAAAGTGCTGGAAAACCTGAACCGAAAGTTAAATTTGATTGAAGAATATGGTTTTGCATCAAACACCTTGAATGCTAGAAACGTCGAAAAAGCCTTCATACTGACTAAACTTCAAAAAGGCATCCTCAAGACTACTTACCCCTAAACCTTTGAGCAACTTAGAAGTTTCATCGCAGGCAACCAAATTTCCCTGTCTTAGAAATGCTATTCGATCGCACATTTCTTGTGCTTCTTCTAGATAATGAGTAGTCAATAAAATTGTGTGCCCCTTTTGATTAAGCTCTTTTATAAACTTCCATAGATTTTGACGAAGTTCAATATCAACTCCAGCTGTAGGCTCATCAAGAATAATAACTGGAGGTTTATGTACCAACGCCTGAGCAACTAGAACTCTTCGCTTCATACCGCCTGAAAGAGATCTCATATTAGCATCAGCCTTATCGGTAAGATTAAGTTTATAAAGAAGCTCTTCAATCCATGCTTCATTTTTGTTCAGACCGAAAAAGCCCGATTGATTTCGCAAAGTTTGTACAACGGAAAAAAATGGATCATAAACAAGCTCTTGTGGCACGACACCTAAACACCTTCTTGCTTGTTTGTAATCTGTCTGAACATCGTAGTTGAAAATTTTAACACTGCCCGAACTTGGTTTTGTAAGACCAGCAAGAATGGAAATTATAGTAGTTTTGCCAGCACCATTAGGACCAAGTAAACCAAAAAATTCTCCCTCTTTTATATCAAAAGTTACATCTCCAAGTGCTTGAAAACCAGCCCCTGCGGTTCGTCCCAAAAGACAATTGCGGAGGCTGGTTTTTTTTGGATAGATTTTATGAAGATTTTTTATTTCTACTGCAAGGGACATACATTAGTTATTTTTTTCGAGCGCTTGAATCAAACCATCGATTCCGCCCTTATTTATTTCTCCAGCAAACTGATTACGGTAATTTTGAATTAACCAAATATTTTCTACGTTGAAATCATAAAACTTCCAAGAGTCGCCTGATTTTTCTAGTCGGTAGTCAACATCCACAATGCCAGAATTATTCTTAATTTTAGTTCTTACAACAGCATCGTTTGCGTTAGGATCACCACGGAAAGGCTCCATAATAATTTCAGTAGAATCATCCACTTTTGCGAATGCTCCACTGTAAGTGCGAATCAATGTCTTTTTAAATGCCTCGGTTAATGCTTGTTTTTGCTCATCTGTAGCCTTTCTCCAAGGTTGACCTGTAGCTAAACGAGTAGTTTTTTGAATGTTTGATACTGGAATAAGTTTATCGTTAACGATTCTTTGTACTGCAGCAGTGTCACCACTTTTTGCAGCAGAATCATTTTGAATTACTTTAATAGTATCTTCTGCTACTTTTTTAACGAAATCGTTAGGATTTTCAGCCGCTTGAACACTGAAAGTAAAAGCCAATAAAGAACTTGCTAGTAAAGTTTTAGAAATTCTAGTCATATCTCCTCCTTAGATTATTTTTGTGTGTACTTATATTAATTTATTACCAAGGAAAATGAATCGTGTTTGATGCTTAATAATATTTCAATATATTTACTGACCTGGATCCTCATAATGAGGGACTGATGGATCAATTGGCTGAGCAACTGGTTGAGATCCTCCCGTATCTGACTCAGGATCCTCGTATTGTGGGACTGATGGGTCAGAACTAGATTGCTTATCAGATTGACTTGATGACTGAGATGGAGATTCTGGGTCTTCGTACTGTGGCAAGTTAGAATCTGGATCCTCATACTGAGGAAGATTTGAATCAGGGTCTTCGTATTGAGGTAGGGATTCAGATTTAGGATTTTTAGCTTTTTTTGCTGCCGCCAATTCTTCTTGGTAAAGACCATTGGGTTCCAGTTTACTTCTGACTAAAGCTCTTCTGTTTTGAAGATAGGCATCACGCAAAAACGCATACTCGTCAAGTGCTAACCCCTTAGTCATATCTTCGACTTGCAATAAACGATAACGAACATCCATATACTTTAAGCCAGTTAAGGAATTTCTAAGTTTGACATTATCAATCGCTGATGGAGATGCAAATACAAGAGACGAACCAACAGTATCACCAATTAGTCCTGCCCCATCCCTAAAATTAGACGGACCTAGAATTGGTAACATTAAATATGGACCCTCTTTGAAACCCCAAACTGCCAAAGTGGTACCAAAGTCATTAGGAATTTTAGGGGTTCCAGATTTAGTAGCTACATCAAAACAACCCCCAACACCCATAGTAGAATTTTGAATAACGCGTCCCATGGTGTTGAAAAAATCTACTCCTCGACCCTGAAGTAAGCTATTCACACCTGACCAAATATCACCCAAATTAGAAAAAATATTAGATATACATCTTTTAGCCCCACCTGGCAGAACTGTATCATATAGTTGGGCAACAGGCTTTACGATTCCCTCATCAACTTTTTTATTAACTTTATAAATAGTGCGATTCATACTTTCGTAAGGATCGCCATCTGTGGGATGCTCTACAGTGACACATGCTGATAAAGCACTGACTAATAGACTTACTTCAATTGCTCGAATTAGGTGTGGTTTCATTATTTTTATTTCCTTCTTTTTCAGCAGTTGAGAATAGGAACTTACTAATCAACTCCTCTAACACAAGAGCACTTTGAGTAAACATAATCTCATCCCCATCTTTTAGATTTGATTCTTCAGCACCTGGAGTTAGCCCGATATACTGCTCTCCTAGAATCCCTGAAGTCATAATCGTAGCTGAAGTATCCATAGGAAATTTAAACTTTTCATTCAGATCCAAGTAGACTACGCCCTTAAAATCTGCATTATCAAATTCAACAGAATTCACACGACCAACTACAACCCCATTGCTACGAATAGCGGCCCTACTTTTAAGTGAGCCCACATTATCAAATTTAGCTACTACTCGATAGGTTTTTTCAAATGAGTAGGTATTTAAATTACCTGCTTTTAGAGCAAGGAAAGCCAATGCTATCAAGCCCAAAAGAAAAAATAACCCAACTAAAAAATTTGTTTTATTGCTGTGCATAATCCGAACACCTATGTAAACATAACAGCAGTTAATAAAAAATCGAGCCCTAAAACGCATAGAGAAGATTTCACTACAGTATGTGTCGTAGCCTTAGCGACACCCTCGGGTGTAGGCACGGAATACCAACCCTCAAAAAGGGCAATAAGCATAACTGCCACACCAAAGACTACACTTTTTATAAACCCATTTAAAATATCTTCTACGATATCAGTTCCAGACTGCATCTGAGACCAAAATGATCCCGAATCCACATCTATAAGAACGACTCCGACAACCCAGCCACCTACAACACCAATCGCAGAAAATATAGTAGCTAATATAGGCATAGCAATGGTACCACCCCAAAACCTAGGTACTAGAATCCTACGAATTGGGTTAATGCCCATAACATCCATAGCAGCTAACTGTTCGCCTGATTTCATAAGACCAATTTCAGCAGTCGTAGCAGTCCCAGCTCTACCAGCAAATAACAAAGCGGTAACAACAGGACCTAGCTCTCTTGTTAAAGCTAAAGAAACTACTAATCCAAGAGACTCCTCAGACCCATACATAGACAAGGTGTGATAACCCTGCAATCCCAAAACGAATCCAACAAAAAGCCCAGAAACTGCAATGATAATTAACGAATGATTACCGATAAAATGTAGTTGCTCAATCACTAATGAAGGTCTTTTGAATATAAAAGCAACATTAAGAAAAACAGACCACATCAATCTAGCAAAAGCCCCAACTGCACAAATTGCAGAGATGATGAGTTCACCGATACGTGATATGAATTTATACACCAAGTTTCTCACTCTTTAATTTATACCAGTCACTAAAACTGTTAGATTCAGGGTACTCAAATACAACAGGACCATCAGGTTTTCCATATAAAAATTGATTAACGTAATCATTTTTAGATTCACGTAATTCGTCAGGCGTACCCTCGGCAATAATCTTTCCCTGTCCAATCATATAAACATAATCAACAATATCAAAAGATTCATCGATATCATGTGTAATCAAGATTGAACCACAATTAAGCCTATCCGCAGTATCACGAATAAGCTTAGCCGTCATACCTAATGAAATAGGATCCAGTCCTGCAAATGGCTCATCGTAAAGAATAATTTGAGGCTCAAGAATAATTGCACGTGCTAAAGCAACCCTGCGAGCCATACCGCCTGAAATCTCTGATAGCTTAAGATGTGCAGCCGTTCTAAGCCCTACCGAATCTAACGTCTTTAAAACCTTGTTAAAAATTTCTCTTTCAGAATAATTCGTAAGCTCTCGCAACGGAAAGGCAACGTTATCGTAAACGCCTAAATCTGTAAACAACGCACCATGCTGAAACAACACACCCATCTGCTGACGCAAAGAATCCAATTTTTTTTTGGATATTTTGCTTATATCATGGCCAAGCAATTCAACACGCCCAGCTTGTGGCTTAAGCTGACCAGTAGTGGCTCTTAAAATTGTTGTTTTACCAGAGCCAGACCCACCTATAAGAGCAATAATCTGACCCTTATGAAGTCTCACATGCAAGTCAGAGATGATGACATGTGCACCATAACCCAAGGTCACATGATCAAATTTAATTAAAGCCTCTGAATCGGACACAGTGATGATACTCAAATAAAAACTAAGATTTTAACAAATATAAGATTTCTGGTAATTGCCTGTGGAAAGTCTTGTAATTCTACCCTCAGTTTCCCATAGGACTAATTGCTCGATAGCAGAATCCAAAGGCATATCCAAAGCCTTCCTCAAATCGTTTATTGTAAATTCCTGCTCCCCAATTGAGTCAAGGGGGTGTGGGCTCAATGTTATTTCAGAATATCCCAAAGTATTATGTATCTCTATATTTTCTGCACCCCACGCAATATTATTCATAACAAATTCTGCACTATCCGCTAGCATAGCACCTTGCTGAATCAAATTATGACAACCTTTATGAGCATTAGTAAGAACAGAACCTGGAACGGCAAAAACATCTCTACCATTTGCCATAGCTAACTCCGCCGTATATAAAGACCCACTTTTCTGTGCCGCTTCGACCACGACAACACCAAGGGACAAGCCAGCAATAATCCTATTCCTAGCAGGAAAATGAAAAGGCTTAGGGTCAGAACCCAAGCCAAACTCAGAGATAAGCAACCCATTTGATTTAACTTGCTCTGCCAATTCAACATTCTCCTTTGGATAAATAATATCCAATCCCGACCCCAAAACAGCTATCGTACTTAAATCCTTTTGACTACTTAATGCTCCAATGTGTGCATTTGAATCTATCCCTCTAGCAAGCCCACTAACAACACAATAATTATTGTTGGCAATGCCCTTTGCGAAACTTCTTGAAGTGAAATTCGACTGATAAGAAGATTTTCTAGAACCTACAATCGCAATACATGGTTTTTTTAGTGTCTGCTTTTTTCCACTAAGATAAAGTAATACTGGAGGATCAGGAAGTTTCTTTAACAATTCTGGATAATCATCTTCAAAGATAGTTAAGACAGCATTGCCATCAATATCTAACCAATCCAATGTTCTATTTAACTGACTTTGTGCAATATTGTTGTTCTTATGAAGAAGTCCGTATATATCTCCCTTGTAATTTCCACCAGTAGATTTAAAAAGACTAAGTGCAAAATTAAAATCTCGCTCTGTAGTCTGGTATACATATTTTGCCTCTTTAAAATGAGTTACTAAAAAATAAAATAACTTGGGAGGAATTTCCTCTATAAAAGATAATTTCAATAATGATTTTAAATTGTCCATGTGCATCTTAAAAAGTTCAGTATAGATTTGTGATTCATTATTTATAAGAGGGTGGACAATTTGGTCCATACGAGTTTTTACTATAATTACGTGATTAACATTTTTAAAAAAATATATGGCTGTTCTACCTATACTTAAGTATCCAGACCCAAGGTTAAAAAAAATTGCTAAAGACGTTGATGTTGTCGACGAGTCTATAAAAAAAATTGTCGAAGATATGGCTGAAACTATGTACGCTGCAAATGGTGTCGGATTGGCTGCCACTCAGGTAGATATTCATAAAAGGATAGTTGTAATAGACGTATCTGAAGAAAGAAATGATCTTTTAGTTCTCATTAATCCCGAAATTATCGGCATAAGCGAAGAAAAAGTGATTCACGAAGAAGGCTGCCTGTCGGTTCCTATGATATATGATAATGTAGAGCGATTTTCAGAGGTTCGAGTTAAAGCCTTAGACCAAAATGGCAATGCATTCGAATTCAAAGCAGACGGACTACTAGCTATTTGCGTACAACATGAGCTTGATCATCTAATGGGCAAAGTATTTGTAGAAAAACTCTCTGCCCTTAAACAAAATAGAATTAAAACTAAGCTTAAAAAAGCTCAAAAAGAAGAGAAGAACTAAGTTTTATTTCTCTCTCCAAATAATGCATGACCAATACGGATTTCGGTTGCACCTTCTTGTATTGCAATTTCAAAATCCCCACTCATACCCATAGATAATTGTGGCAATGCCAAACCAGTAATGTCACGACATCTTTCTGCTAATTCTCGTAGACTTGAAAAACACTTTCTTATATCGTCTTGGTTTTCCGTATTTTCTGCAATGGTCATAAAACCTTGCAAGTCTAGTGTTTGTATTCCAGATTCTTTTAAATCATTTAAAAATGCAGGAACTTCACTAATTTCTAAGCCAGTTTTAGACACCTCGGGACTAGTTTTTACTTGCACTAATGCTTTAATAGATTTACCTGCTGCTTGAAGGCGATTATCAAGAGCTTTAGCTAGTTCAATTCTGTCTAATGATTGAATCTCTGAAGCATATGTGGCTACTTCCTTGGATTTATTGGTCTGCAAGTATCCAATAATAACCCACTGCAACTGGTCGTAATCTTGAAGTTCTATGGCTTTTTCCTTCAATTCCTGAGCTTTATTTTCGGCAAATCTGTGATAGCCTAAATCAATAGCCATACGTATGGTATCTGGAGAAAATGTCTTAGTAACAGGAAGTATGTTCACTGAACCTGGTTCTCTTCCTGCCTGCTTACAAGCTTCATTTACTCTTTGTTCAAGTGCTCTAAAATTTTCAGCTAATGTAATCATCGTTTTCCTCCTTAAATTAAAGTCTGTATCCTGTAATAATTTAAAAAAGTAAAATCAATAAAATTAAAAATCTTTTTTGCTAAATGGTGGTGGCACCAACTTTATGATAGACATATTAATAATATTATTCCTAACCTTTTTAAATGGCTTATTTGCCATGTCTGAAATTGCAGTAGTCTCATCCAAAAAAACTCGCCTCCAAAAACAAGCAGAACAAGGTAAAACATCAGCCAAAGTAGCCTTGGCCCTACAACATGACCCAGCAAGATTTCTATCTACAGTCCAAATTGGTATCACCCTAATTGGAATATTTTCTGGTGCCTTTGGTCAAGCTTCATTGGTATCGAAATTGACCCCCATTTTAACCCCATTATTTGGAAATTACTCTAACGAAATATCATTAGCAATTGTTGTGATATCAATAACTTTTTTATCGATAGTTTTTGGAGAACTTGTCCCAAAAAGATTGGCCATCCACTACCCTGAAAAAATAGCAAATGTAATATCAAGACCCATGACCATTCTATCTAAGGCAGTGGCACCTTTTGTTTGGATACTATCATTTAGTACTAATTTAGTACTTAAATTAATTGGTATTTCCAAAAAAGAAGAAAATAGTTTAACGGAAGAAGATATAAGTGGCATTTTGCATGAAGGGGCTACTGCGGGCCTATTCGAAAAGACTGAACACAATATAGTTGAACGAGCTTTAAGCCTTGACGACAGGCATATTGCCACCATAATGACTCCACGGAGCGAAATCCACTACATTGATATAAATGCTCCGATTAAAGACACCCTTACTATTATTGCCGACAGCCCATATTCAAGATTTCCAGTGGTTGATGGGCAGTTAGATAATGTAATCGGTATTGTGGATGCGGGCTCATTGTTTGAGCAGCAAATTAGGGGTGAACCAACTGATATACGTAAGACCATGAAGCCTGTTAAATTCGTTCCAGAAAATATCAGTGCCATGGATCTTCTGGAATCATTGCAAGAACACAAATCTGAAATAGCAGTTGTTATTAATGAATACGGAGAAGTTGAAGGTGTAGTCACGCTTAGGGATATTTTGACTGTTTTAGTTGGCCATGCAATTCCTATGAATGAAAATGAAATGCTAGATGCTGTTCAGCGCAAAGATGGAACCTGGCTAATAGAAGGGACTATGACTTTAGAAAGATTTAAAGAAATCTTTAACGAAGACATAGATGCGTCTTCCGATGAGGAGGCACATTATCACACAATTGCAGGTTTAATTATGCATAAACTAGGACATATTCCTAGGGAAACTGAGTCATTTGAGTGGAATAGCTATAACTTTGAAGTAGTCGATATGGACAAACACAGGATCGATAGAGTTCTTGTGAAAGTTCTGAAATAGATTGATTACAATTACGTAATATTTCAAAGGGTAGGCGTGGTGTCTACCCTTTTGCTTATAATTTATTACCGTTTTATTAAACGTGGTGGGAGGGCAATATGTGCGGTATCGTTGGCGGAATTTCAAATAAATCAGATGTAACACCTATTCTTATACAAGGGCTTAAAAGGCTTGAGTACAGGGGGTATGACTCATGTGGTGTTGCCGTTTTGCAAAATGGAGAACTTCGTAGAACAAGAAGTACACAAAGAGTTCATGAGTTAGAAAATCAGGTTAAGACTGAAAAACTTGAGGGGTGCATAGGCATTGCCCACACAAGATGGGCTACTCATGGAGCACCCGAAACTTATAATGCACACCCGCATTTTTCATCTAAAGATGACTCCCCTTTTATAGGACTTGTACACAATGGCATAATAGAAAATTACGAGTCTCTAAAAGAAGAACTCTCTCAAAAAGGTGTAGAGTTTGAAAGCCAAACTGACACTGAAGTTATCGCACACTTAATTAAATCCCTTTATAAAGGCAATTTATTTGATGCCGTAAAAGAAGCAACAAAACTTCTGAAAGGTGCATATGCACTTGCTATCATTGCCAAATCTGAGCCAGAAGTTTTAGTTGTTGCTAGAAAAGGGTCACCTCTAGTGATTGGATTAGGTGGAGCAAATGAATCAAACTATGTTGCCTCTGATGCCCTTGCATTAGCTGGTGTCACCTCCGATATCATCTATCTTGAGGAAGGTGATGTAGCTTTCGTGTCGACTGATTCTGTACAAATTGTTGATGAAAATCATAATCCAGTAGAACGAAAGGTAAGTCACGTAAATTCGTACACAGCTTCTGCTGAGCTTGGTCCTTACAGCCACTATATGCAAAAGGAAATTTTCGAGCAACCTCGTGCAGTATCAGATACATTACAAAACTTGGAAGTTATTAATCCTGAATTATTTGGTGAAGGTGCAGCAGAGATATTTAATAAAACCCAAAAATTATTAATCCTGGGTTGTGGAACTTCATATCATGCGGGTATGGTTGCAAAATATTGGATTGAATCCATAGTTAAGATACCTGTCGAGGTAGAGATAGCCTCTGAATATCGTTATAGAGAAAGTGTTCCAAATCCAAATAATCTTGTAGTAGCTATTTCACAATCTGGAGAAACGGCCGATACCTTGGCAGCTTTAAATCATGCTCGTTCTATGGGTATGGAGAACACTTTAACTATTTGTAATGTTTCCACATCTGCCATGGTCAGAGAATGTAAGCTTAATTTCATTACTAGGGCTGGTGTTGAAATAGGAGTAGCCTCTACAAAAGCATTCACTACTCAATTAGTTGGATTATTTATTCTTACAATTTGTTTGGCTCAATCAAAAAATAAAATTTCTGAAGAGCAGACTCATTCCTTTATAAAGCAATTGCGTCATTTGCCTGTTGCCATATCTTCGATTCTTGCACTTGAGCCTCAAATCATTGCTTGGTCTGAAAAATTCGCACCGAGGGAGCATGCACTATTTTTAGGACGTGGGGTTCATTATCCTATTGCTAAAGAAGGTGCATTGAAATTAAAAGAGATTAGTTACATACACGCAGAAGCTTATCCTGCAGGAGAGTTAAAGCACGGACCTTTGGCATTAGTAACAAAAGAGATGCCTGTCGTAGTCATAGCACCTAATGATAATCTTCTAGAAAAACTTAAATCAAATATGCAGGAAGTTAAAGCTCGAGGAGGACAACTATATGTGTTAGCCGATGCAGACACACATATCACACCTGTTGACGGAATGCATGTTATTAGAATGCCCGAACATTATGGGCATTTATCTCCAATTCTTCATACTGTACCCTTGCAGTTGTTGGCTTATCACACTGCCCTTGCTCGTGGTACAGATGTTGATAAACCTAGAAACTTAGCTAAAAGTGTGACTGTTGAATAGGAGTATTGCCTATGATTAAATTTTTGAAAGTTTTATTTTCCATATTCTTAATTGCTTCAACACAGATTGCATGCTCGCAATCTATATCAAATAATTCTTTGGCGATGCTAAAGGATGTGGATGAGAAAAGTTTCAATATAGATACATCTAAACCTACTTTAATTAAATTTTGGGCTAGCTGGTGTCCATTGTGTTTAGGTGAAATACCAGACTTAGAAAAATGGATTAAAGATGAGGCTTTTAAAGATGTAAATCTCATTACCATTGCCTCCCCTTCATATCTTTCAGAAAAATCTGAAGAGGCATTTAAAAAATGGGCTAAGCAATCTGGTCTATATAAACCAGATAGTTTCCCTATATACGTAGATCCTAAAGGGACGCACGCAAAAAAATGGGGTATAAAGGTTTATCCATCATGGGTGTTATTAGACAAAAACCTAAATCCACAAAGAATTATTAAAGGTAGCATAAGCAAAAAACAGGCTATAGCTTTAATAAATAATAAAGATGCTGATCTTAAGGAAACCGAAAAAACTTATTTTAAAGAGTCCAAAACAGGAGAAAGTAAAATTCCAATTCGTACAGAAACTATATATTTAGCAGGTGGTTGCTTCTGGGGTGTTGAAGCATATTTCCAAAAAATACCTGGCATTGTCGATGCAGTTTCAGGTTACGCAAACGGCAACGTGGATAATCCACACTATAAACTCGTAACCACGGGAACCACTGGATTCACAGAGACTGTAAAAATAACTTACGATATCGATAAGATAGGTATCCAAGAAATACTTGCTCATTATTTTAGAATCATCGATCCTACTAGCCTTAACAAACAGGGTAATGATCGTGGTACTCAATACCGTACTGGTATTTACTATGAAAAACCTGAATATAAAGAAATAGTTGCTAAAGCTTTAGAAGAACTTCAGAAAAAATATTCTGAGCCAGTAGTAGTAGAAAATCAGCAACTTAAAAACTTCTATATGGCTGAAGAGTATCATCAAGACTACTTAATCAAAAATCCTAATGGATATTGCCATATTGATTTGAGTTTGGCCGATAAACCTCTTGAAGGAGTAAAAAAAATGAAAAAAGGCTTTGATGAAACTACTTATGTAAAACCGTCGGATGAGGAACTTAAGAAAATACTAACTCCTGAGCAATATAGGGTTACTCAAGAAGAAGGTACTGAATTTGCTTTCAGTCACGCCTACGATAATCTTTTTGAGCCTGGTATTTATGTAGATGTCGTTAGTGGAGAACCGTTATTTAGCTCTGATGATAAATACAATTCTGGTTGCGGATGGCCAAGCTTCTCTAAACCAATAGAAGACGATAACGTACATGAGAAAAAAGACTTTAAAATCGGCTATCCTCGCACTGAAGTTCGCAGTAGTGCAGCTGACTCGCATCTAGGTCATGTGTTTAACGACGGTCCAAAAGAGTTTGGTGGTTTGCGTTATTGCATTAATGGTGCAAGCCTTAAATTCATTCCATATAGCGAGATGAAAGAAGCAGGTTATGAAGATTGGATGGACAAAGTAAAACCAATTTCTGGTGGTGCAAAAGAAGTAAACAAAAAATAAAGTTAAATAAATTCTATCAAAACCCCCAAAAGTTTTAACTTACTGGGGGTTTGTTATTTGGTATGTTATTAAGATGCGTGGCTTTAAATTATTTTCTTATGCATCCATTCGAAAAACTATTATATTTTGTTATGCATTCACTCAAAAAAGTATCATAACTACTGCCGTCTGAATCAATAATATCTAAAACTTTACATGTATCATCATTGCAGTCCATATAAAAGTTAACATAACGTCTTGTTCTTTCATCTGATTTATTGGCGAGAAATTCAACTTCGAAAAATGAATCGCCCCATTTTATGGTTGGAGTTGAAGGGTCGACCACTTCTTGTTTACCATACAATGACCACTGAGAAGTTCTTAAATAACAAAGTTCTTTATCAGGAAGTGGCAATGATGGGTCAGACTTCTCAATTATGACCTCATCATGAGCTATTGCTTCTTCTAATTTTTTTTGAAGACTCTCACTGGCATTAGCCATTAAGTCACCCCAAATAAAAACTGTTGGATTCAAAACGGCATCATCTCCCTTAGATTTGGAAGAAAATGCACTAATGCTTGGCTCATATATAGAATTGATAACTTCCTTACCCTTAATAAATTTATTAATTCCTTTTAATTCTTTGTTATTGGGATTAGTTTTTTCCTTAGATTTTCTCAACTGTTCTCCACACTCACTTTTTTTAAGTGCCTCTTTTAAGCTTTGGCCATGTTCATTAATAAAGTCTTTAACCAGACAATATTTCTTTCCACCGCATCCAGAATTGCTTTTAAGAGGACAAATAAGTTTGAATTCAACCGTTTTTCTAGATGATGGATCGTTTTTAAATTGAAGAAAAGTTGCAGTTGCAGATCCATGTTTACTTGCATAAGCAACTTCAGATGGTTCAAGATCCTGCCACTCTCCATATATACCCCACATAGGATTTAGGCAATATTTAGGTGAACTTAAGTCGGTTTCTTTGATACCTGCATCGTGCAATTTAGCAGCATCAAAAAGTTCCCTAAGTTCTTCATTCATAAATTTTCTTAGATCACCCCAACGTGGATCTATTTTTTCACTTGCAAAATCCTTATTTTTTTCTTCTATTACACGTGTGTAATTTGAATAAATATCCACAACTGTAAACATTATTGCATCATCTTCAGAGGCATATGCTCCCGAGCACGCCACAAACAAGCTAAATAAAAGAAGTAATTTTTTCATATCTTACTCACAAAAAAACCCGCATAAATGCGGGCCATAAAAAGAAATCAGAATGGAATATCATCAGTTAAGGTACCACCGTTTGAACTACTACCGTAGTTAGGTGCGGTTCCTCTTGAATCATCTTTTGACTGGCTTTGAGCATAAGATAAACCAGAACTACTATTGGAATTACCCCTTGGATTATATGGCTCACGAGAATAGCCTCCGTCAGTGCGGGAACCCCTCTGACCATCTGAGTCACCCTTACTTCCAAGCATCTGCAAATTATCGGCGATAACTTCAGTGGTATATCTATCTACCCCTTGGTTATCCTGATACTTGCGGGTTTTTAGACGGCCCTCCACGTATACCTGAGTACCCTTGCGTAAATAATCTCGGGCAATTTCTGCAAGTCGGTTAAAAAATACAACTCTATGCCATTCTGTCTCTTCGCGACGCTCTCCTGAAGATTTATCGTTCCATACAGAGTTGGTACCTATACTCACAGTAGAAATAACTCTACCTTCAGTGCCAGAGCGAACCTCAGGATCATTTCCCAATCTACCAACGAGAATTACTTTATTAACCGACATGTAATATCCCAATTAAAATTTAACTTAAGTAATTTTACTCTAATTAAAAAATTAAACCCCTTTTACACCTCCTCCAAAATTTCTAGTTCCTCAGATTCTAAAGAGCCATTATCTTGACTAGGTGGTCGATTTAACATAAGCATGGAACTAGCATATATCTCGGTGATGTACTGATCGTTTCCGTCATCATCCTCCCATTTTCTGTTGCGAAGCCTGCCCTCGATATAAACATGGCTTCCCGTCTTTAAAAACTTTTCTGCCAGTTCTGCTAGATTTCCAAACAAAATCACGCGATGCCAATCAGTTCTTTCATGGCGTTCAGAATTTGCTTTGTCCACCCAAACTACTGATGTGGCAATGCTTAAGGTGGCAACTTTTGCGTTGTTTTTATTGACCTTAATTTCTGGATTACGACCTAAATGACCGATTAGAGTTACTTTATTTAAATTTGCCATTTTTTCTCCTTTTAAATGATAGCTTTTTTAGCTTATGGAGAAATGGAGCAGATTTTAAGGAGGTGGATAAAAATGTCTACGTTGGTTTTGAGGATGTGAATTTACTTGAATTAGCGACTAATAGCCACGCTCCATAAAGTAGCACTAGTGCTAAAAATAATAATCTTTCGCTGTTGTATTGAAGAATAAACCCGCCTAGAAAACTACCAAATGCTACGCCTATGGCCTGAGCCATGTTGTAAAGACCCATTGCCAACCCTTTATGTTCAACCGGTGTAACCCTTGAAACCATTGAAGGTATGAGAGCTTCAACAAGATTAAAAACTGTAAAAAAACCAATAAGAAGTACTACAGACCACCACATAGTGTGCGTATCAATAAGCCACAGACCAGCTACTATCATGAGTGTTAATACGCTAAAAATCAGACCTTCGCGGTGCTTATACCCCCTTTCGATTTTTATAATAGCTGGAATCATACCCATGATAGCGACTAAAATTACGGGCAGATAAACCATCCACAACTTACCTACTTGAATCCCCATTCGCCCAAACATATCGGGCAATAAGACAAACAGTGCCATGAGTGATGCATGTAGAACAAACATTCCGAAATTTAGACGCAAAAGCTCAGGAGAAAAAAACACGCTTTTAATTGAGGCGTCGGACATAGACTTAGTACTAATTTTGACTACTGGAGTAACAAAGGTGGCAATGCCAAGGCAAACAACCCCCATAGCTGATATGACCCAAAATAGCCCGCTTAATCCAAGCCAGTCAACAAGTAAAGGACCTAATACTAAAGACATAGCAAATGACAGACCAATTGAAGAGCCAACCATAGCCATAGCTCTGGTTCGAACTTCCTCACGAGTAGCATCGGCAACCCACGCTGTGATTGCAGCAGATACTGCACCTGCACCTTGTATGGCCCGACCAATCATAACCAAGTGTACGGATTCAGCCAGAGCACAAACTATTCCCCCTAATATAAACAAAATAGTGCCGATAATTATTACTGGTTTTCTACCAAATCTATCGGATAAAAATCCAAATGGAAGTTGCATGATGGCTTGGGTGATACCGTACATACCTATAGCAAGTCCGACTAGTGATTTTTGATCTCCACCATGAAGTTCTACTGCTGCTGCTGAAAATACAGGTGTTAGTAAAAACAATCCTAACATGCGGATTGCAAATAAAAACGCCAATGATGAAGAAGCTTTTTTCTCCAAGCTCGTAAAGGAAACTTTACTATCTTTAGCCATACTTGCTAGGTTAAAATAATCGATTAGTCGTAAATTTTAGCAAAGCTTTAGGATTATGAATAATTTCATTAGGATACGTGGGGCTAGGACTCATAATCTAAAGAATATTTCTATAGACATACCTAGAGAAAAGTTCGTAGTTATTACGGGCGTTTCAGGTTCAGGTAAGTCGTCTTTAGCTTTTGATACATTATTTGCGGAAGGGCAAAGAAGATATGTAGAAAGTTTATCTCCTTATGCTAGACAGTTTTTACAACAAATGGGCAAACCAGATGTAGACTTGATTGAGGGATTGTCTCCAGCTATTGCCATAGAACAACGGTCCGCAAGCCATAATCCTAGATCTACCGTAGCCACAACCACTGAAATACACGACTATTTGCGCTTACTATATGCACGAGTAGGTACGCCCTACTGTCCAAAGCACAGAGTGCCTCTTATTGCCACTAGCGTTACTGAGATTGTGGACTCCATTCTTGAAGAAGCCAATGAAGACAAGTTGGTTATATACGCACCTATTGCCACCCAAGTTTGTGGATTGGATGCGATAAACGATTTGAAATCTAAGATTACACAATTAATTTCACAAGGTTTTATCAGAGCAAGAGTTAATGGAGAAATTTATCAACTCGAAAGCCTACCACATTTTAGCGAGGGTGAGATTTATGACTTTGAACTTGTTGTTGATAGGCTTCGTGCAAAACCTGAAAATAAGCAACGTTTAGCAGAAAGTCTAGAAATGGCGTATGAACTATCAGGTGGGCGTTTGATTTTAGAAAGGGACGATGGAGGGGCATCAGTTAAATCAGATATCTACTCTAGCAACTATGCCTGCCCTCATTGCGACCATGCAATTCCAGAACTTGAACCTCGGCTTTTTAGTTTTAACAACCCCATTGGTGCTTGCCCGCATTGCAAGGGTCTTGGGCATCTAGATGTATTCGATGAGCAGAAGGTGGTTGCACTGCCATCACTTAGTATTAATGGAGGTGCAATTTCTGGATGGGATATGCGTAACAGCTTTACTAGAAGCATTATGGGTAGCCTATCTCAACACTATGGGTTTAGTTTGGATAAGCCGTTTGAGCAACTGTCAGATGAAATAAAAAATATTATCTTACATGGGTCGGGTACAGAAGAAATTGGCTTTCCTTATTTAAAAGAAAATGGGGGCACAATTATTGAACGCCATCCTTTTGAAGGGATTATCCCAAATTTGCAAAGGCGTTGGGAAACTACAGAGTCGACAAATGTTCGTGATGCATTGAGCAAGCTTAGAACTAATGTTATATGCCCTTCTTGTTTGGGATCTCGATTACGTGAGGAAGCTCGATTTGTAATGATAGGTGACGATATTCGCACTGAGAGCGGTCCTGAGGTTGGCTTTGACTGCGCGAGTTGTCCTGAATGTGTGGACATACATGAGAGCGAACATGGTGTTGGCTCTTATGACCTCCCTGTTGACGTCTTAGATAAGGCATCAGGATCTATGACTGGACTTGGCATTTTTGAAGTTGAGGGGCTCTCCTTAAGTGACTGCTTAAATTGGTTTTCCAATCTCAAACTCGAGGGAGAACGTTTTGAAATTGCAGCTCCTATGCTTCGAGAAATCATAAATCGTCTTAAATTTTTAAACGATGTAGGACTATCCTATCTATCCCTAGATAGACGTGCAGACACCATTTCTGGTGGCGAGGCTCAGAGAATAAAACTTGCATCTCAAATCGGATCAGGTCTATCTGGTGTGATGTACGTTTTGGACGAACCCTCAATTGGTTTACATCAGCGCGATAACGAAAAGCTAATTGGCACACTGCAAAATCTTCGTGATATTGGAAATACCGTTATCGTTGTTGAACACGATGAGGACATGATACGAGAAGCTGACTGGATTGTGGACATGGGACCAGCAGCTGGAGAGCATGGCGGAGAGGTCATCTCGCAAGGTGCCATCGATAAAATATTAAGAGACGAGAACTCTATTACTGGCAAGTATTTGAGCGGTAAATTAAGTATGCCAAGTGGCAATGCTCGTACTTTAGATGATAATCAGAAATGGCTTCAATTTACTGGTTGCCGCGGGAACAATCTAAAAAATGTGGATGTAAAAATTCCACTTGGTCGTTTTGTATGCGTAACTGGCGTATCAGGGTCTGGAAAATCAACACTTGTGAACGAGACTATTGCCAACACATTAATGCGAACTTTAAATCGTTCACTCGCAGAATCCCAACCTTTTGATGAAGTGCATGGATTGGAGTTCTTGGACAATGCTATCGTCGTTGACCAAAGTCCTATCGGGCGAACTCCACGCAGTAATCCTGCAACTTATGTTGGAGTTTTTCTAGCCATCCGTGAACTTTTTGCATCCACCAAAGATGCAAGGCAAAGAGGTTATGACGCTGGTCGCTTCTCGTTTAATATAAAAGGGGGGCGTTGTGACGTGTGTGATGGTGACGGCATTAAAAAAGTTCAGATGCATTTTCTGCCTGATATGTATGTCAAATGCGAAGCTTGTGACGGAACGCGATATAACCGTGAAACACGTGAAATTTATTATCGTGGCAAAAATATAAGCGACGTACTTGAAATGACGGTAGAGCAAGCATGCGATTTCTTTTCAAACATTCCTAAGATTCACGGTAAATTATCTACATTGATAGAGGTCGGACTAGGATATATTAAGCTTGGTCAAAGTGCGACGACATTGTCTGGAGGTGAGGCACAGCGCGTGAAATTGGCTCTGGAGCTAGCTAAGCGAAACACAGGGCGATCTGTATATATATTGGATGAGCCTACTACGGGTCTTCATTTCTCAGACATCAACCAATTATTGCTAGTTTTACAAAAATTTGTGGACGGCGGAAATACTGTTATTGTGATTGAACACAACCTAGATGTTATCCGTAATTCCGATTGGATTATTGACCTCGGACCAGAAGGTGGCAATGGTGGAGGGGAAATCATTGCCACAGGGACTCCTTCGGATATCGCTTCTTTTGAAGGAAGTGAAACAGGTCGTTATTTAGCTAGAGTTCTATAGCTCATTATGGTCATATAAACTAAAGCCCACCTACATCTAAACTGGCAACAAAACCATTCAAAATATTTGAATATGTATTTTGTTATCCACAAAACGACTTATATTTCTAGTTATTTGTTGACTTCATTATTTCAAGTGCTGATAATGATTCTCATTCTCAATACTACCCTACTTTATCATGCGTTCAACCTCCCTTGCAGTACTTCTAGCACTTTTATCTCTGAATTTACATGCACAAGCTTTAAAAACACAGACAAATAAAAAAACTAACTCAAGCGATATAACTAAGAAAAATCAATCAAAGATTTCTGATATTACGGTCATTGCCAACCTATACGATTCAGATACGCAGTTTTATCCTGGGTCTGTAAATGTAGTTAAAAACCCTGGACTTCTCTCACAATCAAATATTATCGATTCAATTGCAAACGTGCCTGGCATTACTACTGGAGGAGATTATGGCCGTCAGATAGGTAACCAATTTACTGTTAGGGGCTTTGGTTATCAAGAGGAACAAAGAGTTATTATTCAACAGGATGGAGTTAAGCGATCTGCAAATTTATTCTCTAATCACATTTCAAGTTTTAGAACTGACAACGATATTTTAAGAAATGTAGATATTGTTAAAGGTTCATCATCAATTCTTCATGGCAGCGGAGCTATCGGCGGTGTTGTAGGCATGACTACAAAAGACGCCCATGACTTTTTGCGTGAAAATAAAAAATTTGGATTTATGTTGGGGCAGCGATATGAGTCCAATAATATGCACAGCACTAGAGCTGCAGCTTATGCGGATTTAGGAAAAATAGATTTTCTACTATATGGCAAAAGGGCAAAATTCGGAGATGTGAAATTTGCTGATGGTGGTACTTTGCAAGAAGGTTCTTCAGGTCAAAAGGTACGTAATGACACTGGATATAACGATGAAACCATTAAAACAGGTCTATTTAAAATTGGATTTGACTTAACCGATGAGCAAAGAGCCACATTTTCTATTTACGATTATAAAGAGAATCTTAAAACTGTTTGGCAAACCCTTTGGCATAACGATAAGGATTTGTTTATAGATGGAAAATTAACGCAACGTGACTATATTTTCGACTATTCATTTAAGCCTAAAAATATAGATTGGATAAATTTAGAAGCAAAAATTTATAAATCGAATGCTGAATATTATCGAAAATACGATGAATCTGATGGCAATGGTGAATACTCCAACACTGATAAAAGAAAAGGATTTAGGATTAAAAACGTTGCCTATTTCAATACAGGTTCTCTAGAACACACATTGGTTGCTGGCGTTGATTATCAAAACAGAACCGAGGATGCTCATTTTGTAAGAAATGGAGAGGTGAGCGATTTTGGATCACATCCCGCAAGTTACAAAGATTGGGGTTTGTATGTTCAGGACGAAATGAAATTTAGCAGAATCGGATTAACTCTAGGTGGAAGGTACGATAATTACGATCGAACGATTAAAAAGCCTGGTGCAGAAGGATATAAGGCAAGTAGATTCTCCCCTAGAGTAGCTCTCTCTCTAAATTTCACAGACAATCTAGCCTTTCTAATTGGACATGCACAAAGCTTCAGAGGTCCAACTCCGCACGAAACATCCTCAAAAGGAGCTCTAAATCCTCACTATCATTACATACCTAATAAAAATCTTAAAGCCGAAACCTCAAGTGAATTAGAGTTTGGTTTAGCATTAGATCAAAATGCCCTACTTACATCAAATGACCGCCTGAAATTCAAATTCATGTATTTCGATGGAAGTATCAGGGATATGATTTCAATAAAATTATTGCGAGAATTAGGCAAACCAAAAGATGCAAGTTTCTATGCACAATATCAGAATGTGGCAAAAGCAAAAAGACATGGATTTGAAGCAAGTTTAGACTATTCCATAAATGACCTAACATTAAGAAGTAGCTACGAGCATCTAAAACTTACAAACTCCAAAAATGGAGAAAATCTTAGGTCTTTTGCAGATAAATTAAGGGTCGAATTATCCTATGATATAAATCCTAATTTTTCTATAGGTTTTGATGTAAATCACTGGTTCAAACCATATCAAAATCCTAAAACCATAGAATCGTGGGGCGAAATTTACACCTATGTAGATAAAAGCTTCACAATTGCGAACTTAAAAGGTAGTTGGCGATTAAATCATCAGAAATGGATATTCGATGATGTGACTTTAAATTTTGGGGTGAATAATATCTTTGATAAAAAATATATCCCCGCATCCTCCACAAACGATTCCTCTTTCGTAGGTGTAGGCAGAAACGCTTATCTAGACCTTGAACTTAAATTTTAATTGTGATGCTTTTTTGTGAGTAGTTAGCTGGGTGAATCAGCTAATTACTCACATTAAAAATTTTCTTATGCTCTTTAATAGCAAACCTATCAGTCATCCCAGCTACATAATCCGTAACTGAAAGAATTAAATCATCCCTACCCTTTTTCTGATAATCTGGTGGCAATAACCTCGGCTCCTCCATAAATACTTCAAATAACTCCGTGATTATTGTTTTTGCCTTATAGGCCATACGCAAAACTTTGTAATGCCTATAAAGATTATCCATAAGAAATTTTCGCAACTCCTGCTCTTTTCGAGCCATCTCGGGAGTAAATTCAACAAGAAATGGTGCTCTAATTACATCCTCAGCGGTCTGCACGGCGTGATTTGATATATTCTTTTGAGTCTGCTCAACTAAATCCACAATTAATGTATTAATCATGCGACGTGTAGTTTCAGATATAATCCTACGTCCTTTTAAGTTTGGATGCTCCTTCATAACCACGTCAAAGTGGTCCTTAAAAAGCTCCACTTCTTGTAGCTGCTCTAAACTGATTAGTCCAGATCTTACCCCATCATCAATATCATGATTATTGTAGGCAATGCCATCCGCCACATTTGCCACTTGAGCTTCTAGACTAGGGCGTTCATCATTGAGGAATCGCATAGCAACATCACCCAATCGTTGGGCATTTTTACGTGAACAATGCTTTAGAATCCCTGCCCTGGTCTCAAAACTTAAATTAAGCCCTGGAAAATCTGCATATCTCTCCTCGAGCAAATCCACAATCCGCAGACTGTGCATATTATGTTCAAATCCATAACCATCTGGATCATATCTTTTAACACAATCATTAAGTGCATCCTGGCCCGCATGACCAAAGGGAGTATGCCCAAGGTCATGTGCCAAGGCAATGGATTCTACAAGATCTTCATTCAAATGTAGCTGTCTGGCAATGGCTCTGGCAATCTGTGAAACTTCTAAGGTATGAGTAAGTCGTGTGCGAAAAAGATCACCCTCGTGATTTACGAACACTTGAGTTTTGTATTCTAGTCTGCGAAATGCAGTACTATGTGTTATACGGTCCCTATCTCTTTGAAAAACCCCACGGGCAGGATCCTCAGGCTCTATATGAAGTCTTCCTTTAGAGTCCGATTCTTTTGTTGCATAAAGAGCTAGATAATGGGCACAAAAGCTATTTGTCATAATCATTGCCATTTCATTAGATTTAAATCTTAACATTTAGCAAATTAATTGACTTAAAAATTTTGCTTATGGGATAAAATTGCCATATGAGTAAAAAAGTAAATACCACTTCCAAAAAACCCTCCAAAGCAAAAGGCGGGTCTTTCTTTTCTCGATATATCCTAAAACCATTTGTATTTTTACTTGGTTTAGGTTTGTGCTTCTTATTGGTAGCCGTATTAGCTATCAAGATGACATGGTCGTCATTGCCAGACCTAAATGCTATGACAGAGTACAAACCTAGGTTACCTATGTATGTATATTCTAGCGATGGAGTACTTTTAGGAGAATATGGAGATGAAAGGCGTAACGTTCTTAATCTTCAAGAAATCCCTCTAATTATGAGGCAGGCCATACTTTCAGCTGAGGATGATGGCTTTTACCATCATGGCGGTGTAGATTGGAAGTCTATGGGACGTGCGGTATTAGCGAATTTTACTTCTGGTCGTCACAGTCAGGGTGCAAGTACCATAACTATGCAGGTAGCACGTAATTTCTACCTATCATCTGAGAAAAAACTTACTCGTAAATTCTATGAGTTACTGCTTACATACAAAATTGAGCAAACATTGACCAAAGACCAGATTCTTGAACTTTACATGAATCAAATTTATTTAGGTCATAGATCATATGGTTTTGCAGCTGCAGCACGAACTTACTTTAACAAGTCCCTATCAGATATCACACTAGCAGAAGCTGCGGCCTTAGCTACAATCCCAAAATCTCCTTCCCGCACAAATCCACGCACTAATTTGAAAGCAGTAAAAATTAGACAAAAGTATGTCCTTGGTAGGATGGTTGAACTTGGATACATAACTCAAAAACAGATGGATGATGCCCTTAAGGAGCCCCTTGTTCCCCAGGTCGTCGAAGTTGAGCGTGATAAAAATTACACACTTTTTGGGCAGTACGTTTCTGAAACTGCCCGTCAGCTTATATATAGCATGTACGGGGAAAATACTTACGGTCGCGGTCTTAAAGTTGTGACTACGGTCAAATCTGATGACCAAAGAGCTGCTTATAAAGCTGTTCGAAATGGTGTTATGTCCTACACAAGACGTAAGCCTTATCCTGGCCCAGCAGGAAATATTGATTTGCCAGCTGGCGTAGAAAACGATCAAGATGCAATGGTCGATATTCTATCTAAGATGCATGAGGACTACCCAGATAATGACGAATTAATCGGTGCACTTGTGTTGAGTGCAAGTCCTAGCAAAGTTACTGTTATGCGTAATGTTGGAGAAGTTATTGAGTTAGAAAAGGACCAACTTAAAACTGTCCAAAGAGCCCTTAAATCAAATGCAGATTCTAAAGTCAGAATTAAACGAGGTTCAGTAGTTTATCTTGAACAAATCAAAGTTAAAGACGAATATCTGTGGAGCATTATTAACCTTCCTATCGTACAAGGGTCTTTAATTGCAATGGACCCTAAAGATGGTGCTATTAAGGCCATGATTGGTGGTTTTGATTTTACTCATGGTGGATTTAACAGAACTACACAGGCATGGCGTCAACCAGGCTCTACATTCAAACCTTTTGTTTATGCAGCCGCCATAGAAAAAGGATTAACTCCTGAGTCCAACATTTCCGATCAGCCTTTTGTACTCTCTGGACGTCAAACTGGAGGTAAGCCTTGGACACCTAAAAACTACGGTAATTCGTATACAGTGAGCCAAACGCTTCGCAGAGGTTTATATAAATCAAAAAACATGGTTTCCATACGTGTTCTTAAAATTGCAGGTGCGGATTACACTGCACAATTCTTAACTCGTATGGGTTTTGATATGAAGAATCAACCTCCTAAAGGTGCATACTTGACTATGGCTTTAGGTGCAGGTAGTGTTACTCCTCTTCAGATGGCTTCAAGCTACTCAATCTTCGCTAACGGCGGATATAGAATTAATCCATATCTAATCGATTATGTAGAGGATCTTAATGTACAGGAAACTGAACCTGTCATTATTATGAAAGCACGCCCTATCAAGGCTGGAGATGAAGCTAACAGAGCGATAGATGCTCGCACAGCTTGGATTATGAATAACTTATTGCACGGAGTAGCTACATCGGGTACCGGTGCTCGTGCTACTGCCATACTAAAACGCAGAGATTTACACGGAAAAACTGGTACTACTAACCGTTCCGTTGATGCTTGGTTTGTGGGATATACTCCTGAGTTAGTTGCGGTAACTTGGTTAGGATTTGATCAGCCCACACCACTAGGTAATCGCGAGACTGGTGGTGGTTTGGCTATGCCACTTTGGATTGACTTTATGCAAGTAGCACTTAAAGATATACCACAAGCTAAACCTACACCTAAACCTCAAGGCATAATTGAAGCAGGAGGAAATTATTATCTAAAAGAGTATCCTCCAGGAAAAGCAATTGCAAATGTAGGTGTGGACGGTCTTCCTACTACTCATTTAGTAGCACCCGTATTTACTTCTATAAGTACAAGACCTCAGGCACCTGACGGCATAGGCGATTTGATTAAATCAATTACTCCAAATTCAGGAAGTAGCAATTAACCCTGTTTTTCTTGTAATTTAGGCTCGTTTAGACTTGTGAACTTAATTCAGGCTTGTAAACTGATTTAACATCTTGATATCAACTCAGCCTCGAGCCTCCAAATATCCTCTAAACCCTGAGCTTTGCGTATCATGCAAAGCTCGGCATCATCGACCAAATATTCAGCTAAAAATGGTCTAGAATTGTAATTGCTAGCCATTGACGTCCCATACGCACCTACAGACTCAATTGCTATCAGATCTCCAGCTTGCAATACAAGTTTACGGTCCTTTGCAAGCCAGTCGCCCGTTTCACAAATCGGCCCCACAATATCATATTTTGTAGCTTCGCCCTTTCTAATCTGGACTGGCAATACACCATGATATGCCTCATACAAACTTGGTCGAATTAAATCATTCATACCTGCATTGATAATGGCAAAATTCTTATAATCCGTTTTTTTAATTCCTAAAACTTGTGCCACAAGAATCGCAGAATTACCTACTAGTGAACGACCAGGCTCCATAATAACAAGCATATGCTCCAAACCAGCACTTCTTAATTTCGCATCAATGCTTGCTCTCAGGCATACTATATCAATTGGATTTTCATTTGAATAACGTATACCAACCCCGCCACCAATGTCCAAATGACTTAAGTAAATTCCGTGAGATCGAATTTGCTTTATCAATTCAATAACTCTATCAGCCGCATCCAAATACGGCTCTATTTCTAAAATCTGAGACCCAATATGACAGTCAATACCTACAATCTCGAGTGCATCAATAGACGCAGCATAAAGATAAACATCTAAAGCCCTAGAAAAATCAATACCAAACTTATTCTCTTTTAATCCAGTAGAAATATATGGGTGTGTGCGTGCATCAATATCAGGATTGACTCGCAATGAAATCCTAGCTTTTAAACCTAGTTCCCTTGCAATAGTGGCAATGTTTTCTAGTTCAAACTCACTTTCAACATTAAAACATTTAATTCCACTCTCTAATGCAAGTTTAATTTCCCAACTTTGCTTACCAACACCTGAAAAAATTATTTTGTTAGTATCTGCACCAACCTCTAAACATCGCTTAAGTTCACCACCAGAAACGATATCAAAACCTGCTCCTAGACTAACAAACAATTTAAGTAGGGAAAGATTTGAATTAGCCTTTACCGCATAGCAAATAAGAGAATTTGGATACTTCCCAAGAATATTTTTGTACCCATCCCAAGCACTTTCAATAGCTTTTTTAGAATACAAAACAAAAGGAGACTCGGTTGAAAGTCTATTTTGAATTTCTTTTACTGATAATGATTCGATGTAAAGCTTATCATTTTTATAGGCTATAAATGGGCTTGATACAGGTTTAAACAACATACTTTCCTAATATTATTTTGTAGGTTTTTGTGTATACTCAGATTGAGAATTGGATTGCGTTTGCGATTTTTTCTTAGTGGTTTGAGGAGCTTTATTACCTTTCTTATTCAACACCTTATCGGCAGTAGGTTTAGTAGCCTCTTTTCTAGCATTTTTGCGTTCTTTTTTACGTGCCTCTTTGCGTGCTTTTATCCTCGCCTCTTTTTCTTTGATTTGCTGAAGTTCAGACTCTGTAGGGTAATGCAAATCGGTTTTATAACCACACCCCCCAAGCAACCCTAGAATTAAAAAAGATAATAAGTAATTAGTTGTTTTGAATTTAGTAAAATTAGGCATCATTAAAAAAGTATAAAAAAATGACCGAATCAGAATTTCTAATCCTAGCTAATAATTATCTTACAAGTATAGAAACTCTAGCCGAAAAATGGATAGATGCAGATATCGATGTGGACTGCACCCGTCAGGGAAACGTCTTGACGCTTGATTTTAACGGGCAACAAGTTGTACTAAATATCCAAACCCCTATGAAAGAGTTATGGTTAGCTTCCAAATCGGGTGCATATCACTATACATTCGATGGTTCTACATGGATAAATACAAGGGCTGGCAAACCCGACCTAAACTCAGAACTCACACAAGTGTGCTCAAGTCTGTCGGGCGAACACCTAAAGATCTAAAGCTCCCCGTAAGAGTGTAGACCAGATAGGAAGATATTTACCCCGATAAAGGCAAAAGTAGTCACAACTAAACCAATAAGGGCCCAGTATGCTGCCACCAATCCACGCATACCCTTGATAAATCTTAAATGTAGCCAGGTTGCATAATTTAGCCATACAACAAGAGCCCATGTCTCTTTAGGGTCCCATTGCCAATATGTACCCCAAGCATCTGCCGCCCAGAATGCACCCAAAACAGTAGCTATTGTAAAAAATACAAACCCAACAGCAATTGATTTGTACATAATATCATCAAGCACTTCAAACGAAGGCAGCTTGCGAGCAAGGCGTTTTCGCATCAACAAAATGCCGGCAACAAACACTAAACTTATAGCAAAATATACAAGCCAGAAAATTGAGATTTGACCACGATTACGGAAAATAAATACTTCGGCAACCAGCATAGCCCCCACTATCAAAACTGGTAGCAAAGACTTCCACGATGTAGTATTTTCATGATGCTTAACAATATAGGCAAACCCTACCATAGCGGCCAGTGCGAAAGTTCCGTATCCAATAAAGTTTGCAGGAACATGCAATTTCATCCACCAACTGTCAAGTGCATTATTAAGAGGACGAATCACAGCAGCATCACGCTCAAATGTATACCACAACAGGAAAATAATAGCTGCGGACACAACCAACATCACAAAACCGCCAAGAGCCCGTGTTTTGTACCGTCTCTCGTAAAACAGATAAAAAAGCGTTGTGATTAAAGCAAAGAGAATGAAAACCTCATAAAGATTAGATACAGGGATATGTCCCATCTCGTATGCAATCAAATGCCCCTCACGCCATCGCACAAGAAGACCTGAAAACCCAAGCCCTATGCCAATCCAGGTAAATAGGCTACCCATCCAATTTAGGCGTTCTACAAAATATCCCATCCAGTAAGTAGCTGTGGCAATAATAAACATCGCACTCATCCATAAAATAGATGACTGCGACGAAAGTAAATATTTAAGCCAGAATTTTTGATCGCCGTTTGCGATATTTCCGTCATACATGCTTAATGCAAGTAAAGCCATGCCTCCAGATACTAGAGTAAGTTTACGAATGGCTGGCCAGTACCACCCTAAAGCAGTAAGCACAAAAACCATACCCACCAATATCCATTTTTCATAAGAATTCATGGATTCGGGCCAATACATAAGCAGGTAAGCTGCACCCGCAGATAGCAATAGAAAAAAGGCGATATCCCAGATTGAAATACCCTTGCTGGCAACGCCTTCATTAATCTTAATTTTTCGTTGAACTGTCCACTTATCAGAAGTTAGTGGAACCTTAGTTTGCATTGTGTTAGACATCTGGATTCTTCCTTGCTAACTCATTAAAATCATTTTTAAATTCCTCGAAATTTTCATGAAAATCGAGAGTGTTTTTCTTACTATTCATGGCCGCCTGAAGTTGAGTACCCCCATCGGCTAATGGTGTCAACCACACCCAAATTCTTCGTTCGGTGATATAGGTCATTAAATAAACACCGATTATAAGGAATACACACCCTAAGTATACAATCCATTTGCCTGGTGAACGTGTAGCTTGCAATACGGAGGCTTGAATGTGTTTGAATTCCTTAATTTGGAAAGCGATAGGAGACGGATAAATACTCAAATCCGAAATGGCTTTAACTGACATATCAAACCACATAGCATGTTGCTTATATAAATCGTCAGTCAGATTGTTATAGTCGATTTTAGGCAGACCCATTCTCTCTCGTACAAGGTCTCTTAATTCAACCGAAGCGAAAATCAAATATTCCCCTAAAATCTGCTTCATAGGTTCTCGGATTCCTTCTGGGACTCTTTGATCCTCAGGTATGCCCACTCCGTTTACATAATCTTCCAAACCCTTAAATCCATTTTCGGAGAAAACTTTTAAAGCAGTCTCTGCTAGGGTGGCAATGGCCCCTTTCTCAATCCTATCATCTTTTACTTTTGAGCTGTAAGCTCTAGCCGCTCTAGCTCTGAGCACAGGATCATGAAATGCTGACCTAAAAGATAAAAATTCATTTACGGATGCATTTTCATCAGCAGGTATACGAATATATCTAAAACCAGAAACCCCAGGATACTGAACACCAAACAAGTAAACCAGTTGTCCATCAATTTCTATAGGATTCATATAGTTTTTAAAACGAATAGACTGATTACTTTTATCTGTGAGGGTATATTGAACTAGAGGCCCTACATTTCTTTGATTTTTAGCATTCTTATCCTGAGCCGCTCCTGTCACATCAAGAATTCTCTGCTCGAACGACTTCGAAGCCGCCATACTCTCGGGGTCGTAAATATTCTCAACATTAATCGGACGAAAATCATCTACTCTAAGCTTATAATTTTCGTCCTTTCCTTTATAAGAAAATTTAATCTCGGATATATTGCCAACAAAAGTATCTAGCTCAAAAGGTGCATTTGTATTGCCTTTTAAAGGAATCCCATTTAGCTTTAATTCTGACCCCCCATCGTGGAAGCTAGACTGATAAAGCGTAATTCCATGTAGAGAGTATGGGTGATTGACCTCAATAATTTTATTAAAAGTTTTATTGTTATTGAGATGGTCAGTAATAGTGACATCACTTGCAAACCTTTTAGGCATGCCATTCGTCTCATAATACTCGATTATGAATTTATTCAGCTTAACCGTGAAAGGAAGTCTTTGTAGATAGAAACCATCATCAAATTGAAGCATGGCATGATTAGATGAACCCCCTTCGGTAATTGATATATTTCCGCGATAAGATGGGTTTTTAGAGTTAAATATAGACCCTTCGGGAACATCCGAAATAAACTTGAGCTCTGATGCTATGGGATACTTTCCATAGAGTCTGATTATAGTGCGATTAAGCACATCGCTATCCAACAAACCACCTAAGCAGATTACAACTATAGCTAAGTGGGCAAACAAATAACCTAGTCGACTATAACTCCCTCTTCTAGCTGCTAGCAAAGTTGTACCATCTTGATCTTTAGTTTTAATACTATAGGAATGGTTTTTTAGCCAAGCAGTAGCCATCTCCTTAAGTTGAGGTTCAGTGAAATCTGATTCGATATCAACTTTATGAGCAAAGGCTCTCATACTAGTTTTACGTACATACTCCTTAAATGTGCGGACATCTTTTAGTATCTTTGGGGTAGTACGAATAACACAAAGAGAAGTGGATATGACCAAAAAGGCCATAATAATCGTAAACCAGTTGGTGTCATAGATTCTAGAAATTCCAAATATTTGAAATACCCTAGCCCAGTACACACCAAAGAGGTCTATGTAGTAGATTTCCTCTCGATTTTGCTCGATAAGAGTACCTATGGCACTGGCAATGCAGATAATAATCAGAAAGGCGACTGCAAATCTCATAGAGCCCAAAAGCTCTATAATGTCACCCCTCCAATTACGATGTTTTTTTGATGATTGATTCTTTGTCAAATGACTATCTTAATCCTGCAGCATAATCCGCAACGGCTTTCATATCATCGATACTCATACGATTTGCGATAGTACCCATCATATTTTCTGTGCCACCGTTTTTACGAAAACCGTCAGCAAAGGCTCTAAGCTGACCGTAAATATACTCAGGATGCTGACCCGCTAAGAAAGGGAACTCATCTGGCATACCTCTACCCGCTACACCATGGCAAGCAGCACACGCAGGAACGTTACGCTCTGGGATACCTGCACGCCAAATCTGACGCCCTTTATGTACAAACTCTAAATCTCCAGCATGTTGAGAATTAGCTGGTCCAGTTAACTTTAAACCAGACACATATGCTGCAATATCAGCTCTATCTTGGGGCGTAAGCGAAGGTGCAATAGCCATCATGACCATCGCATTTGTAAATCCTTCATAATTATTACGATGCTTTTGTGTGCCTTCAGGTGTAAGGTCTAGATTATCTAACTGCTTAATAATATAGCCAGCAGGATGACCAGCTAAAGAAGGTTGAGTTGCAATAACACTATTAGCCCCTTCACCATGACAAGAAAAGCAAGGTATCACACCACGCTCAGCATCACCCTGAGTGAATAGGAGTTCTCCTCTTTTTGGGTCAGGTGTAATAACATCTTGAGCTAGTGCAGTCTGCGTACAGGTAGCTAATGCTAACGCAATACCGAGACCTTTTAATAATTGTTTCATAGATAAAAACCTCAACCTACATAATGTATGGGCTATATTTTACAAAAATTCATGAAAAATTATTAGTGGCAATGCACTTCATTAAACTTTTTAAGAAAAAATTTTCAACTATATATTTATTCAAAATGAAGGATTACTTTTTAGAATTGTAAAATAAATAATCCAGTTTCGATTTATGAGGTTCTAGTGTCCCTCCTACACAGAGCAAAATTTTTTGTTTCAGCATCTCAACTAAATCAATTACCTGAACCCTCAGTCCCAGAAGTTTGCTTTGTGGGTAGGTCAAATGTTGGTAAATCCTCTGCTATCAACGTGTTGGCTAATCAGAGACGCCTTGCCTATGCTTCTAAAACTCCAGGACGTACTAGGCTTATCAATCTATTTGGTATTCCTAGCAAAGACGACCCTGACCAGGCGGCAGCTTTTTTAGTAGACCTTCCAGGATACGGATATGCTTCTGTGGCTCAAAACACCAAAGAGGAATGGGCGGAAGTTCTTGGCAGCTACTTAAGAACTCGCTCTTCACTGGCTGCCGTTGTGTTACTCATAGATATACGTAGGGGTTTGACTACTCTCGATAAATTACTGATAGATTGGATTGCTCCTTACGAAATCCCACTTATAGTTTTGCTTACTAAGGCTGACAAACTGCCATACGGTCAACGCAAAACAGCTACCTTTGGGATAAATAAATCCATAAAGCAGATAAAAGATCTAAAAGTAATTCCGTTTTCTTCTACTGAAAGAATTGGTATCGAAGAGACCGAGAAGGCTATATTGCATTATCTCGGGTTGTAGGATTGGGGTGCCTATTGTTAGGGGTGCTTATTGTTAGGGATGTCTATTGAAAATTTCCACTAGTCATTCTGATTTTACGTATTTACCATTTAATAACCTGTAATCCTGATTTTTCAAAGATACCAATTCTGAAATTTCGTCTCCGACTACGTAGATAAATATATTTGCTTGAAATTTCCCATCGGGTAGGCAACGCTTTTCATCCTTTATTTCTCTATAACAAATTAGAAACCTGCCAGAAATATTTAAATCAAAAAATTCAGGTTCTTCGTACTCTTCAAATTGACCGTAAAGTCGGAAAATACTAATCATAGTCAAATAATTTTGAATTAACTCAGATTTTTTTAAAATTTTTGGTTTTTCGGATTCCCACCATTTGAAAAATTTCGACTTACTGTAGGGAAGATCCTTAACAAAAAGGTATTTGATTGTGTGGCTATAATAACTATCAAACTTTAAAATTATTTTTGGGTCAGATTTTGGCAATGCAAAAACAAGCATTAGCACCACCATATATAAAAGCATGACGAACAAGAGAAGATATTTCTTCATTCTATATCCGACCTTCAAGAGTTACATTGGCATTCATATTGACAAAAAATGGCTTTAATCCAAATACAGGATTTAGTCGAAAAGAATAAAATTACAAAATAATTGATTACCTCAATAATGTAAATTGGTCATTTCCTAAAGCAAGATTTAAAATCAAGTTATCCATATTTTTTCAGTTAAATCATGTATTCATTATTGCCACCAAAATACCCTACTCAAAGACTTCGCCGAAATCGTAGAGATGACTTTTCTCGTCGCCTCGTACAAGAAAATCACCTGAGTCCATCTGACTTTATTTATCCAGTGTTCGTGCAAGATGAACAAAAAGAGCCTGTTGCGGTAGCTTCGTTGCCAGGGGTCTTTAGACATAGCATTGAAAGCCTGCTTCCAGTTGCTGAAGAATGCGTAAAGCTCGGAATCCCTGTTATAGCTTTATTTCCAGCGGTGGACTCAAACCTTAAGACCCCCGATGGCATCGAAGCCTGCAATCCTGATGGATTGATTCCACGAGTTGTTGAGAGACTTAAGAAAGAGTTCCCCGCTCTTGGCATTATGTGCGATGTGGCTCTCGACCCCTATACAAGCCATGGTCAGGACGGCATTATCGACGAAAATGGTTATGTTCTAAATGATGAAACTATTGAAGTTCTGCGAAAACAAGCTCTCACTCAAGCTCAAGCTGGTGCGGACTATGTAGCTCCAAGCGATATGATGGATGGACGCATAGGTAGGGTGCGTGAAATATTGGATGACCACGATTTGATTTATACAAAAATCATGGCTTATTCTGCAAAATATGCCAGCTCGTTCTACGGACCATTCCGTGATGCCGTGGGTTCTACTAGCAATCTAGGTAAATCAAATAAATTTACATATCAAATTGATCCTGCTAATAGATTAGAAGCTTTCCACGAGGTTGCTGCCGATATTCAAGAGGGTGCTGATTTAGTGATGGTCAAGCCAGGATTACCTTATTTAGATATTTTACGAGAAGTTAAGGATATGTTTGCTAAACCTACATTTGCCTATCAAGTTAGTGGTGAATACTGCATGTTGAAGGCGGCAGCTGCGAATGGATGGATAAATCATAATGCCGTTATGATGGAATCCTTGCTATGTTTTAAACGTGCGGGTGCAGATGGGATTTTGACTTATTCTGCTATTGAGGCTGCAAAATTATTAAAAGTCATGTTATAAATGTTTTAAATAGTTTCTTATAAATACTTAAAAAAAATTAATTATGTAAAATTGTCGCTCTCAAAATTCTAACTGAAATTATGAATAAAATTTTCCGAGTATTTTTACTAATTTTATCCTTGTTAGGTTTAGGTTTAAGCAGTACAGTAGGGGCACAGAAGTCGTTATTGCCAGGAGTTGAACTTAATAGTCAGCCTGAGTTTCTCGAACCCAATCAAGCATTTAAGTTAATGGCAAGTATAAACGACGGAAAAAAGCTTCGACTTAGATTTGACATTGCTCCTAAATATTATATGTACCGAGAGCAGTATATTTTTTCGGTTATTCAAAATGGTGCATACACAAATAAACTTGAACCCACAAATATACCAAAAGGCGTTTTAAAGTTTGACCCTACTTTCAATAAAGAGCTAGAAGTCTATCACGATAAAGTTGATATAGATTTTGACCTACCTTCAGGTGGTGAAGCATTTACTTTGGAAGTGCATTCGCAGGGTTGTGCTGAGGCTGGGTTATGCTACCCTCCTTCATTTCACTTCATCCCTATTGCTCCGACTAAGGACGGATATGAGATTACATTGCCAAACCCAATTGTGAGTTCGGGCGATAGTGGTGTATTAGAAGATTCTGAGGGCAGTCACGTAGGAACAACATGGTTTCAAGTACCTCTTAGCGAGGAGTCTTGGGCAGATTCGGTAGGTGCGAGCTCAGATGAAAGTTCTGCTAGTGATCAGCTCTCTGACGGAACTACTAATGTGGCTGTAAGTAGTACTCGAAGTGACACTGGAAGCGGTAAATTCTCATTTAAAACCCTTCTTCAAAACAATGATTTAGCCATCGCCGACTTCCTACAAAACAGTAGTGTTGGTCTGATGATTTTAGGAGCGTTTTTACTTGGTGTTTTATTATCCTTTACGCCTTGCGTTTTACCTATGCTTCCTATCCTATTATCGGTTTTAGTTGGTAGCTCTTCACGTAGCATGGCTACGGCTGGCGGTATGCCATTGAGTGAAACTACTAACACTAGCACTAAAAAACCTAATTCTTTGCGATTAACACTATTTTATGTATTCGGCACAAGTATCGTTTACACGATTTTAGGTGTGATTGCTGCGAGTATCGGTGCATCACTATCAAATTGGATTCAAAATCCATGGGTGATTGCTGTGTTCGCACTGTTTTTAGTTGCGTTCGCACTATCTATGTTCGGTGTTTTCACATTCCAAATGCCTAGTTCCATTCAGTCAAAGCTAACGGTCTTGCAAAATAAATTACCTGCAGGTAGTGGCTTGGGTGCAATGCTTATGGGCATGATCTCTGCTTTGATTGCTGGTCCGTGCGTTGCCGCTCCGCTTGCTGGCGTTTTATTATTTATCTCTCAAACTGGCAATATTGCTTTAGGAGCTTTGATATTATTTGTTTTGGCCTGGGGTCAGGGTACATCCTTAATAATATTAGGAAGTAGCTCTCATGCTCTACTGCCTCGTGCTGGTCGGTGGATGAATAAAGTTAAGATAGTATGCGGTGTGCTTTTATTAGCTGCAGCTGGATGGATGGTATGGCCTTTGGTAAATGGGCTTGGAGACAGCTCTAAAGTCTCTGAACACGGCTTGGCAGATGTAATTAAAGTTGAAAGCATTGAAGGCTTTGAAAAAGCTTTGAACACTTCGGTGACTGAAGGCAAACCAACCATGCTTTATTTTTCTGCAGAATGGTGCGTATCTTGCCGTGAATTAAAACACTTTACTTTTTCTGACCCGAAAGTTCAGGAAGCTTTAAAAGGATTCCGTGTTATCGAAGCAGATGTAACAACAAATAAGGCTGAGCACCGAGATTTGCTTAAAAAGTTCAAATTATTCGGACCTCCTGGTTTGATTTTCTTTGATAATAAAGGACGTGAAATTCCTAAACTACGTATTGTGGGATTTGAAGGTCCTGATGAATTTTTGAAGAATTTAGAAAAACTTTAAATACAATTAATACACGAGGAGCCCTTAGAAATTCTAACTCTGAATTGCTATTGAGGCTCCGTACTTTCTACTTCAAAAAGCTCTTTGTGCTTCTCTTCAATTTTTAAATAATCATCTTTATATTCACATGCAGCTTCATTTCGCTCAAGGGCTTGATTAGCAATTCTTCGAGCCTCTTGTACTATCGAAGGATTGGGCGAATTGCGAGAGATGCCAGCTAAGATTTTTTGAGCTACAATCCCAACTTCTACACTACCTGCACCATCACGTGTTATTGGATTCATAAACTCATTTAACCATTCACCCGCATTCGTTGGTGCCATATAAATTCGATTGTATTTAGCAGGTTCTTGTTCTGGCAATGGTTCTACTACCAAGCTCATCATACTGTTCATAGCTTGAATTGCCGTACCTTGATCGTTAATTCCAGGAGATAATGCTTTGGCTGCAACCTCCGAAAGTACAACAAATCCCCAGCCAGGATCTTGCTTGTAATTTCTTTTTGAATCTACAAGTATAGTTGACTTTAAAGTCGCTCTTTGTTCTGGTTCTAATTCCTTTGAAACCTTTAAAATAGGCGTATCTTGAAAGACAAGATCCCCAGGACGTGTAACTACTTCAATATAAATATCCAAGTCTTCGGCAAGTTTTTGCAATCCACTTACATTAATATTTACAACAAATCCTGCTTTCTTCATAAAAAGCTGAACAGGATTAACTCCGTTCCACTCCAAATTCCAGCAAGCCCCAAGAGTAGGATTTTTGTAGTGCTCAATAATCGATGCACGAGTTTTGTCATGAATTTTCTTTATGGTATTTTCCATACGTCCAAGTTCTGACAATGTACGCACCCACATAATCAGTCGTGCGACGACATGAAGCAACATAAGCAATGAACTAAAAAACAGAATAAAAATTCCGTTTTGTGAATAGTATCCAATTCCTAATGCAATCTTAGCGATAATCGCATAAATAAATGCCGCAATAAAAGTGGCAATAGTCCTGCGTGTATTATCATCACCCATAACCAGCTCAGTAGCACGTGGAGTAGCGGCACTAGAAGCTGAAGCAGCAGCAGAAACCATAATAGAAAGCGAAAACGTACTGACCGCAAGCATACTACTAGCTAACACGTCAATTAAGCTATCTACAGTTTTAAGTTTGATATCAGGAAGAAAATCGTGAGGTATGAGAGAACCGAAATAATTGGCCATCAAAACCCAAAATACAGCAAACAAGCCCCAACCAGCAGGTTCAATCCATAGCCTATTGCTAGGTCTATTAAGAATTAATAAAAAACGTTGAAACATAAACTATTTAACTAGATAGTTAATCAACCAAGTATGCCAAGGAATTGATACTACATCTATAAGAACAGCACCGCACAATGGGATAATTAAAAAGGCTTTTGGTGAATGCACACCGTACCTTTCTGTGACAGATGACATATTTGCTACTGCGTTTGGAGTAGCTCCTAAGCCATGACCTATCATACCTGCACACATAATCGCAGAATCGTATGATTTTCCAAGCATTCTAAATAACACAAAAACTGTTAAACCTACAAGGCAAAGTACTTGAATCACAAGCATGATGATTAGAGGACCGGCTACATCTGCAAGCTCCCAAAGACGCATATTCATCATCGCCATAGTTAAGAAAAGTCCAAGAGAAATTTCTGCAATAAGATTTACGGCTTTCTCATTTAAAGTAACTACGTGAACGATATCATTAAAATTACGAAGCACAATTGCTACCAACATAGCCCCCACATAAGCTGGCAATGAATACCCTGTATGCATTGTAAAAATACCAGCTATGTACTGACCAATAACCATAGATACCAGCAACAAAGCCAATGTGCGGATAAATGTATACGCACTGACCTCTGTATGTTTATCGTGTTTAGTTTCAAATGTGATATTTTCAGCTTCGATTTTTAAATTATGTTTTCTAATTAAATAGCCTCCAACTGGTCCGCCTAATAGACTGCCTGCAATAAGTCCAAAAGTAGCGGCCGCAATGGCAACTGCCGTAGAAGAGCTAACACCTAAATCCTCAGCCATACTGCCGAAGGCAGCAGCATTGCCATGACCACCCTCGAGAGCTACGGCACCAGACATAACCCCCAGAACAGGATGAATATCAAACATAGAAGCGAGCAAAATGCCCAATCCGCTTTGATACAAGGCAACAAACCAACAAAGCAACAAATATACGACCAACGCCTTACCGCCAGTTTTAATCAAAGTATAACTACCGCCAAGCCCCACTGTCGTAAAAAATGCGACCATAAGTGGCGACTGCAATTGAACATCAAACAACAAGTCGATCCCGAAAACCTTTTTTAAAATCAAAACTGTAATGCTGGCAATAAACCCGCCAATCACAGGAGTTGGGATTAGGAACCTTTCAAAAAACTTAACATTTATACGAAGCGTGCGACCGATAAGCAGCATGACACATGCAATCAAAAGAGTTGTTACAGAATTGAATTGTATGTGCATCTATAGTCCTCCGTGAACAAATTCATAAACAATGTGAGCCGCTAATTTAGCAGTTCTCGAGTCAATATCAAAATTTGGGTTCAATTCCGCTATTTCGAGCAAAATCACTTTTTTCATATTAAATATATGTCGTAAAAGCGGATGAATTACATTGTAGCCTACACCAAGTGGTGCAGGTGCACTAACTCCAGGAGCGTGAGCTTGAGGAAAAACATCCAAATCTATGCTTATGTGAAGAAAATCAACTTGATTAATAAACACATCCATTGCGGATATTAGCTCAGCAATCGGCTTGGAATTCATCTCGTAGTCAAAAATATAACTAACGCCCATTTCTTTAGCACGGTCAAATAATACTTTAGTATTGGATTGAGTGGCAATACCCAAGACCATATACTTCGCATCATCATAAGCGTGTAGACCTTGATAGAATGGTGTGCCTGAAGTTGAATAGCCGTGAGTCCAGTCTTGTGGTGGGTTTAGTGTTTTCTTTATTTCAGGGGGCTGGCCAGATTTGAGCGAATTGTTGAACACATGGAATTCGGGAGGTTCCGGTGTTTTAGGAGGCTCTCGCAAATCAAAATGAGCATCGAAATTGATAATGCCCAGTTTTTTATTTTGGGATCTTGCATACTGTGTAGTTGCTAGCAACGAGCCGAATGCAACCTCGTGCCCTCCTCCAAGTACTATGTTTTTATTATGTTCACTTAAGTGAGGCAGTATCGTTTCAGCGAGCAGAGTTTGTGCATTTTCAAGGTTGCTATCTTCACATGAAACTGTACCTAAATCTTGAATTAAAAGAGGTTTATGAACAGCAAAGCCTGCAAGCTGTTTACGAATTAAATTTGGTGCTTGGGCGGCTCCAATTCGTCCATGATTTCTTCCAACACCCTCATCAGATGCAAATCCTACAATGAAGTTATCGGCTGGTTTTTCTGTAGTAATGCAATTATGAATGCGGGCATGTGCCTCACCTTCACCATCTGAACGTCCAGTCCATTCAAAATCTTTTAATAATTTAGCCAAAACAAATTCTCTAAAGGCAAATTGAGAATGCCTATTTTAAATGATTGTGTTGAGACTATTCAAAATCTATTTTTTAGATGTGTTTTCCGACTTAGATTATTCAGAATTTAGTATTTTTTGAAATTCAGCATCCATATTTTTTTTGTATTCAATATATGTCTCGTATGGATTATCTATGTATTTTTTCGCTAAATCATCTAATTCTTTACTGTAGAACAAGTCCATACATTTTAAAAAGGTGTATTTAGGCTTTTCTTCAGGATCGTCCATAGGATGTTCATATCGACGAGCTAGATATTTCTGTGATAACTCCGTTACTGCTGACGGACCATTATCTAAATCATATAAAGCCCATAAATCTAAAGCGTGATAACTAGCTGCTATATCATGAGATATCTCATTTCCCCTTGATAGCCTTTATAAAGGCATTTAGCTAGCACCATATATTTAAACACTTGTGCATGAGTTCTTTCAGGAGCTTCAGGGACAGTTATATTTGCATCTTGAGAGTATGAAAGGGTATTCAACCCTAGGAACAAAAACATTGCCACAAACAAAAAATTAAACTTTTTCATCATATCCCCCAAAAGCAAATCAATCCTAATTAAATGCTAACGATTTTAAATAAAAAAAACCTAGCAACGGCACGCATCGCTAGGTTTACAAAAATACTAAAAAGACAAGAACTATTCGTCTACTTCTTCGCCCTCTGTAGGCTCTGGACGATCAACAAACTCCATGTAAGCCATAGGAGCATTGTCTCCTTGACGAAAGCCCATCTTAAGTACACGAGTGTAGCCACCTGGACGTTCTTTGAAACGCGGACCAAGCTCATTAAAAAGCTTAGCAACAGCAGCACGATCACGTAGACGTGCGAATGCCAAACGTTGATTAGCTACTGAATTCTCTTTTGCTAAAGTAATTAGAGGCTCAATAATACGACGAAGCTCTTTTGCTTTTGGCAATGTAGTTTTAATCGCTTCATGTTGGATTAGTGAAACTGACATGTTTCTGAACATTGCCAAACGATGGCTTGATGTTCTATTTAATTTACGGAGACCTTGACGGTTACGCATGATTTTTCCTTTCGAATCTAAAAAATACGGGTCTTCTATCCTCGGAGGGCGGCCCGTTTAGGTTAACTAAAATTACGGACGATCGAGACCAATAGGAGGCCAGTTTTCAAGTTTCATACCTAATGAAAGACCGCGTGCTGTAAGAACGTCTTTGATTTCGTTAAGAGATTTACGGCCAAGGTTAGGTGTTTTAAGCAACTCGTTTTCAGTCTTCTGAATAAGGTCGCCGATATAGAATACGTTTTCTGCTTTAAGGCAGTTAGCTGAACGAACTGTAAGCTCAAGATCATCAACAGAACGAAGTAATACAGGGTCGATTTGCGGTGTGCCACGTGCAGGTGCTTCGTACATATTTGGAGATCCTTCAAGCGAAGCAAATACGCTAATTTGGTCCATAAGAATACGAGCAGCTTGACGTACTGCATCTTCAGGAGTAAGTACACCGTTAGTTTCGATATCAAGAATTAGCTTGTCTTGGTCAGTACGTTGGCCAACACGTGCATTTTCCACTTCATAAGATACGCGACGAATCGGGCTGTATGATGCATCTAAAATAATACGACCGATTGAGTGATGGCGATCCTCGCGAAGTGCACGTACATTGCCAGGAACATAGCCACGGCCTTGTTCTACTTTGATGTGCATATCAAGTCTACCGCCCTCTTGCAAGTTAGCGATAACGTGATTTGGATTTATGATTTCTACATCATGAGGCAACTCAATATCAGAAGCTCTAATTTCACCAGGTTCAGATTTCGATAAAGTTAAAGTAACTTCCTCGCGACCGTGTAATTTAAATACCACACCCTTAAGATTTAAGAGAATATCTACAACGTCCTCTTGAACGCCCTGAATAGATGCATACTCATGCACAACGCCTGCGATTTGTACTTCAGTAGCCGCGTAACCAGTCATAGAAGACAAAAGAATGCGTCTTAGGGCATTGCCCAAGGTATGACCAAACCCACGTTCAAACGGCTCCATTACTACTTTTGCGTGGAACTCGGTAATTGGATTAACTACTATTGTTCTTGGTTTTAAGAAAGCTTCTGACATAATTTTCCTTTTCAATACCCTCGGCTCGTTACACCGATAAGGCTGATGGATAATAAAAAAATATGCAGTACATTACAGGATGGCAATGCACTGCAAGTCGGATTATCGAGAGTAAAGCTCGACGATTAGTGATTCGTTGATGTCACGAGCAACATCTGCACGATCAGGAACTTGTTTAAATGTACCTTTAAATTCTTTAGGCTCAACAGAAACCCACTCTGGGAAACTTAAGCTCTCAGCTAATTCAAGAGAATCTTTAATGCGAATTTGACCTTTAGATTTTTCACGTACTGAAACTACGTCACCTGCGTTAACAATCATAGACGGGATATCAGCTTTTTTACCGTTAAGCTCGATTGCACCATGGCTTACTAATTGACGTGCTTCAGCACGAGTAGAGCCAAAACCCATACGATATACTACGTTATCTAGACGTGATTCAAGAAGTTGAATCAAAGTTTCACCAGTATTACCGCGACGACGCTCAGCCTCAGCAAAATATTTGCGGAATTGCTTTTCAAGTACACCGTACATACGTTTTAGTTTTTGTTTTTCACGTAATTGTGTACCGTAATCTGATGTGCGAGCACCAGATGTACGTCCATGCTGACCCGGTTTAGATTCAAATTTACATTTAGAATCTAATGGGCGACGTGCGCTTTTTAGAAAAAGATCAATACCTTCACGACGTGAAAGTTTACATTTAGGACCTGTGTAACGTGCCATTTATTTTTGTTCCTTATAGTTGCTACTAGATACGACGGCGCTTAGGAGGACGGCAACCATTGTGCGGAACAGGAGTTATATCTGAAATGCTAGTGATTTTGATACCTAAAGCATTTAATGCTCGCACAGAAGATTCGCGACCAGGACCTGGACCTTTGATGCGTACATCTAATGAGCTGATACCATATTCCATAGCAACACGTCCCGCTGACTCGGCTGCAACCTGAGCTGCAAAAGGCGTCGATTTACGTGAGCCTTTAAAGCCCGCGCCACCCGACGTCGCCCATGACAAGGCATTGCCTTGACGGTCAGTAATTGTGATGATGGTGTTATTAAAAGAAGCATGAACGTGGGCAATACCCTCGCTTACTACTTTTCTTACTTTTTTACGCGCACGAGTTGCGCTGTTAGAAGCTTTTGCCATTGTTTAGCTACTCCGATTATTTCTTCAACGATTGAGCCGCACGACGAGGACCTTTACGTGTGCGTGCATTAGTACGAGTGCGCTGACCACGTACAGGCAGACCACGTCTGTGACGCATGCCACGATAAGTTCCAAGGTCGATAAGACGCTTAATCGAAAGTTGAACTTCACGACGCAAATCACCTTCTACTGTAAATTCACCGACTTTTTCACGAATTTTTTCTAATTCATCATCGGTTAAGTCTTTTACTTTTTTAGTAGTCTCAACGCCTGCAGCCTCGCAAATTAAACGAGAGCGAGAACGTCCAATACCATAAATAGCAGTTAGACCGATTTCAGCATGCTGATGCGGCGGAATATTAATACCTGCGATACGAGCCATGTATTTTCCTCTATGATTGCATCAAGGATTAACCCTGACGTTGCTTATGTCTTGGATCTGTGCAGATTACACGCACAACTCCGTGACGTTTAATAATTTTACAATTGCGGCAAATACGCTTTACCGATGCCATGACTTTCATTTGTCACTCCTAAAATAATCCACTACTTAGAGCGGAAAACAATCCTACCGCGATTTAGATCATATGGAGTCAATTCCACAGTCACTTTGTCGCCCGGAAGAATACGGATGTAATGCATCCTCATCTTTCCCGAAATATGACCTAATACGATATGGTCATTTTCCAGTTTTACACGAAATGTAGCGTTTGGTAGATTCTCAATTACCTCACCCTGCATTTGAATTACGTCGTCTTTAGCCATGAATCTACACCTTATCTCATTGGTACATTACCGCGGAAATTTGATTTCTTAAGTAAGGCATCATACTGATGTGACATCAAATACGCCTGAACTTGAGCCATAAAATCCATAGCAACTACCACAATAATTAGTAGAGATGTACCACCAAAATTAAATGGGACATTTCTCCATTGCATACGTAAGAACTCTGGCATTAAGCATACTAATGTAATGTAAATTGCACCCACCAATGTCAAACGCATTAAAATCTTATCGATATATTTAGCTGTGTTTTGACCTGGTCTAATACCTGGTACAAATGCTCCAGATTTTTTAAGATTGTCTGCTGTCTCACGGCTATTAAATACAAGAGCTGTATAAAAGAAGCAGAAAAATATAACTAACGCTGCGAATAATGTTGTGTATAGAGGCTGTCCTGGATGCAAAGATGCAGACAAATCACTTAGCCAACGAACCTGCTTAGCTCCTGAAAACCACTGAATAGCAGTAGCTGGCAACAAAATAATAGATGATGCGAAAATTGGAGGAATCACACCAGCCATATTAATCTTAAGTGGTAGATGTGAAGACTGACCACCCATGATTTTGTTTCCTACCTGACGTTTTGCATAGTTAACGGTAATACGTCTTTGTGCTCTTTCAACGAAAACCACAAGCATAGTCACACCAATTACTAAAGCAATAATAATCATAGTAGCTAAGGCACTGATTTGGTTTTGAGATACAAGCTCAAATATACCTGCCAACGCAGTTGGTAGACCCGCAACTATACCAGCGAAAATAATAATAGATATACCATTACCCAAGCCTCGCTCAGTAATTTGCTCTCCCAGCCACATAACAAACATAGTGCCAGTTACTAAGCTTATAACCGTAGTAAATACAAACATTGGACCTGGAGTATATATAAGTCCAGGGTACTGTTGCATATAGCCTTGTAGAGTCGAAGCAATTGCTAAAGCTTGCAATGTGGCAATAAGTACCGTACCGTAACGCGTGTACTGCGTAATCTTACGGCGACCCGCATCTCCTTCTTTCTTTAAGGCTTCAAGTGATGGGATAGTCGAAGTCATCAACTGCATAATAATAGATGATGAAATATAAGGCATAATCCCGAGTGCGAACACTGAAAAGCGTGAAAGTGCACCACCTGAAAACATATTAAAAAAGCCGATAATACCACCCGACTGAGAAGAGAATAACTGCTCCATAACATTCGGATTAATACCTGGCACTGGAATATGCGTACCTAAGCGATAGACAACTAAAGCCAATAACAAAAACACAAGACGTGAAGTTAAATCACCGTACTTTTTAGATCCGCCTAATTGATCTGGAAGACCTTTTTTGCTTGCTTGTGTTTTATGAGCTTTTGCCACTAATATCCCCTTACTCAGCTAAAGAGCCACCTGCCGCCTCAATTGCAGCTTTGGCACCTGCTGTAGCTTTAATACCGCGTAAAACAACCTTGCGAGAAAGCTCGCCTGATTTGATAAGTTTTACGTACTTAACAGCTTGATCTATAACTTTGGCAGCTTTAAGAACCTGAACATCAACTTCTTCTTCAGTTAATTTTTGAAGATCAGATAATCGAATTTGAGAGTAAAGGTGCTGATTAAGTGGTGTAAATCCGCGTTTAGGTAAACGACGATGAAGTGGCATTTGACCACCCTCGAAACCAACTTTGTGAAAACCGCCTGAACGAGATTTTTGACCTTTATGTCCACGTCCTGAAGTTTTACCTAGACCTGAACCAATACCACGGCCAACTCTGCGTTTAGCGTGTTTGCTTCCCTCAGCAGGTGATAATGTATTTAGTTGCATTTCAGCCATCATGAATCCTTTAGACTTCTGAAACTTTTACTAGATAGTCCACTTTGCGGATCATGCCGCGAATTTCTGGAGTATCTTGGAGAACACGACTGCTATTTAATTTTCCTAAACCTAACCCACGCACAGTAGCACGGTGATCACTTTTAGTACCAATAACAGATCGAACTAATGTAACTTTGATTTGCTTTTGTGACATGACTTATCCTAGAATTTCTTCAACAGTTTTACCGCGTTTAGCAGCAACATCTGACGGTGTCATGCAAGCGTTTAAGCCGTTTAAAGTAGCACGAACTAAGTTATACGGATTTGAAGAACCCAAACTTTTCGCTACTACATTACGAACGCCCATAACCTCGAAAATCGCACGCATAGGACCACCTGCAATCACACCAGTACCTTCAGCCGCTGGTGAAATAAGAACTGTAGAAGCTCCATGTTTACCAACTACTGTATGATGCAATGTGCCATTTGTAAGAGGAATCCTAGTCATTCCACGACGAGCTTGCTCCATAGCTTTTTGAACTGCTACAGGAACCTCGCGTGCTTTACCTTTACCAACACCAATACGACCATCTCCGTCACCAACCACTGTTAGAGCCGCAAAAGACATAGTGCGACCACCTTTTACTGTTTTACTAACGCGATTAACGGCGATCATTTTTTCGCTATAACCGTCGTCACGTTCTTGGTCAGCAGTGTTTTTATTTTGTGCTTTAGCCATTTAAAACCCTTTGTTAGAACTTAAGACCAGCTTCGCGAGCAGCTTCTGCAAGCGCTTTAACGCGGCCATGATAACGGAAACCAGCACGATCGAAAGCAACCGCCTCGATACCCGCAGCTTTAGCTTTTTCTGCTACACGTTTTCCAACGATAGCTGCAGCTGCTACATTTCCTCCGAATTTTTTGTCATTTGCTAGTTCTTGGCGAACTTCAGGCTCTAGAGTAGAAGCCGAAACTAACACTTTGTCGCCCTCTGGCGAAATAATATTTGCGTAAATGTGCAGATTGGTACGGTGTACTGATAAACGGTGAACGCGTAACTGAGCAATTTTGCGGCGAGTAGCCACTGCACGACGCAAACGAGATAATTTCTTGTCCATGATATTTCCTTGCTTGCGTTATTATTTTTTCTTAACTTCTTTGATAGCAACGTGCTCGTCTGCGTATCTAACACCCTTACCTTTATAAGGCTCAGGTGGACGATATGCACGAATATTTGCTGCTACTTGACCAACTGCTTGCTTATCGTGAGACTTAAGCACAATCTCTGTTTGCGATGGGCATTCAGCTTTTACACCTTGTGGCAATGGGTGAATAATATCGTGTGAAAATCCTAATTCAAGTTTAAGATTTTGACCTTGCACTTGAGCACGATATCCGACACCGATTAGGTTTAAGCGACGCTCAAAACCTTTGCTCACACCAGTGACCATATTATTAACTAAGGCACGTAGAGTACCTGACATAGCATTTGCTTGACGTGAGTCGTTTGCTACATCAAATGTGATTTTGCCGTCATCTAGACTAACAACAACATCATTAGTAAGCTCTTGTTTAAGCTCACCTAAAGGACCTTTAACGTTAATGCTGTCAGCGGCAATTTTAACTTCTACACCACTAGGAACTACTACTGGATTTTTAGCGACACGAGACATTCTGATATACCTCCTTACGCTACGTAGCAAATAACTTCACCGCCAACGCCCTCTGAACGAGCTTTGCGGTCAGTCATAACGCCACGGGATGTAGAAACAATAGCAACACCAAGACCATTCATAACTTGAGGAATACTGTCATGACCTTTGTATACACGAAGACCTGGACGTGACACACGCTCTATGCGTGAAATCACAGGCTCATCTTTGTAATACTTAAGTTCAATCTCAAGTTCTGGTTTAGCTTTGTCGCCACTAACTTGATAGTTTTCGATATACCCCTCTTCTTTAAGTACAGCTGCAATAGCAACTTTTAATTTAGAAGAAGGCATAGAAACTGATACTTTTTCGACTTGCTGTGCATTACGAATGCGAGTCAACATATCTGCGATTGGATCGCTCATGCTCATAATAATTCTCCTACCAGCTCGCTTTAGTCATACCTGGCACTTCACCACGCATTGCAGTTTCGCGTAGTTTGTGACGAGTTAAACCGAACTTGCTGAATACGCCACGTGGACGACCAGTAACAGCACAACGATTACGAACGCGAGTTGGATTTGCGTTACGTGGAAGTTGCTGTAATTTCAATCGTGCTTGATAACGCTCTTCGTCAGTTTTAGATTGATCATCGATAATCGCTTTAAGAGCAGCACGCTTAGCTGAAAACTTCTCAACTAATTTTGCACGCTTGATATCACGATTTATAAGTGAAAGTTTAGCCACTATATCGCCCCTTAGTTTCTGAACGGGAAGTTAAATGCTTTTAGCAAAGCTTTAGCTTCTTCATCTGTCTTAGCTGACGTGGTGATACTAATATTTAAACCACGTAAAGCATCAATTTTGTCATATTCAATTTCAGGGAAAATGATTTGCTCTTTAACCCCTACGTTGTAGTTTCCGCGACCGTCAAATGCACGACCAGAAATACCACGGAAGTCACGCACGCGTGGCAATGCTACCGTAACTAAACGATCGATAAATTCATACATACGCTGACCACGAAGAGTCACCATACAACCAATCGGATAGTTTTCGCGAATTTTAAAACCTGCAATCGCTTTACGAGTTTTAGTAATTACTGGCTTTTGACCTGCAATCTTAGTTAAATCAGCTACTGCATTTTCTATAACTTTTTTATCTGAAACAGCCTCTGAAACACCCATATTAAGTGTCACTTTAGTGATGCGAGGCACTTCCATATCGCTTTTATAGTTGAATTGAGATTTCAATTCACCAACGATTTTGTCTTTATATAATTCTTGTAAACGAGCCATATTCACCGCCTATGCTTTAACGCCAACGACTTCGCCGCTACTACGGAACACACGCACTTTACGACCGTCTTCGTCTTTAAATACAACTTTATCCGCTTTTCCTGAAGCTGCATTAAAGATCTTCACGTTGGAAATATGGATAGGTAAGTTTTTAGATACAATCCCGCCTGGATTATTAGCCATAGGATTAGGTCTAGTGTGCTTTTTAACTACGTTAATACCTTCAACGATTACGTGATCAGCATCAACTCTCTCAAGTACTACACCGCGACGATTTTTGTCGCGACCAGCGATAACAATAACTTCATCACCCTTACGAATTTTTTGCATAGTACCGTCCCCTTAAATAACCTCAGGAGCCAATGAAACGATCTTCATAAAACGCTCTGTACGTAATTCACGAGTTACAGGGCCAAAGATACGAGTACCAATAGGCTCAAGTTTAGAGTTAAGAAGTACAGCCGCATTTCCGCCGAAGCGAATAAGCGATCCATCTTTACGACGTACACCTTTAGCTGTGCGAACAACTACTGCGTTATATACCTCACCTTTTTTAACGCGACCGCGAGGTGCGGCATCTTTAACGCTTACTTTGATGATGTCACCAACTGAAGCGTAACGGCGCTTTGAGCCGCCTAACACTTTAATGCACATAATGCGGCGTGCACCAGTGTTATCAGCCACGTCTAACGTGCTTTGCATTTGTATCATGATGTCAATCTTCCGATTTATAAATCCAACTTAATTATTAAGTGACAGAAGATTAATCCTAGCTGAGGGCCGAACGAATCTCTATATAAAGTCAAATAACAATCAGTTTTGGTTAGCAAAATTGCTTAAAAAATTTTCTAAATTTCTTTAAAAATTAGAAAATTTAGTTTTATGGGTAAGCTACTACAAGTTTTTTAGTTTTAGTATTAGCTTAAAAAACCTTTATATTTTCTCTTATGTATTTTATTAAAAACCGCATAAAGAAAATTTTTTAAAAAAAGATTCTACTTAAAATAAGTTGCTAATGCAAGTTTTTATGCAAAACTATTATATACAAGCGTTTTTTTTTATCAATTTTGGTAATTAAACCACAAATTTTTGTAAGGGCAAACACCTATTTATAAATAAATCTTAAATTTTACGTGTATCTTTTTTAGTAACGTTTAATTTTTTTGGAGGGTGTTATGAACGCAGTTGTGTTAGCAGTGATAGTCATGCTTGTACTAGCAGTGTCACGTGTGCACGTCGTTCTTAGCCTTCTTATTGCCGCTTTAGTAGGGGGCTTAGCCTCTGGTCTATCACTTTCTGAGACTATTAAAGCATTCGAATCTGGATTGGGTAATGGTGCTACCGTGGCTCTATCATACGCATTATTAGGTGCGTTTGCCATGGCTATTGCTCATTCAGGGCTTCCTGAGATGCTGGCTAATAAAGTGATAGTCAGAATCAAAAACAATCCACGTAATACAAATCTTAAGTGGATGGTTATTGCAATCGTTGTGGTTATGGGCATGCTTTCTCAAAATATCATACCTATACACATTGCCTTCATTCCTATAGTTATCCCTCCACTATTAGTTATTTTCAATCAATTTAAAATCGATCGTCGCATGATTGCATGTGCCATAAGCTTTGGCTTGGTCACTTGCTATATGACACTGCCTTATGGTTTCGGCGAGATATTCCTAAATCAAATCCTATTGCCAAATGTACAGCAAGCAGGTCTAGACACGACAGGTATTAGTATTATTAAGGTCATGGGCATCCCTGCACTCGGTATGATTTTCGGTCTGCTTTTTGCAATTTTTGTAAGCTACAGAAAACCTCGCACCTACTTAGATGCTGATTCTACAAATATGGTCGCAAATATGAAAGCTCCTGAAATTTCAAGTTTTAGGAGCCTTATTGCAATTGGGGCTATTGTAGTTGCATTTGTCATTCAGCTTATAACAGACTCTTTGATTATGGGTGCACTGTCTGGGTTTGCATTGTTTATCATAACTGGCGTAATCAAATGGAAAGCTTCTGAAGGCCTATTTTCAGAGGGCTTACGATTGATGTGTATGATTGGTTTTATCATGATTACAGCTCAGGGTTTTGCTGAAGTTATGAAAGCTACAAATGAAATTGAACCCCTAGTAAAAGCATCAACTGAAATTTTCGGGGGTAGCAAATTAATGGCTGCTCTATCTATGTTATCTGTTGGACTTCTCGTGACTATGGGTATCGGAAGTTCGTTTTCTACATTACCAATTATCGCTGCCATATTCGTACCAATTTGTGCAGCTTTAGGATTTAGCCCTGCAGCTACGGTTGCACTTATCGGTACTGCTGGTGCTCTAGGTGATACTGGATCTCCAGCTTCCGACTCTACTCTTGGCCCAACTTCAGGACTAAATATCGACGGTCAGCATGATCATATTAGGGATACTGTTATCCCTACTTTCCTGCATTACAACATACCTTTACTTATTGCCGGGACGATCGCAGCCTTAGTACTCTAGATAAATAATTCTTTAGCATAGCGACCCTAGGACCGGCAGGTTCTAGGGTCTTTTTTTTACTTCTTTAAAAGGAAATATATTATGAACTCAGTAGTTTTAGCCGTGATAGTGATGTTAGTTTTATCTATATCACGCGTTCACGTTATACTGGCTCTGATTGTTGGAGCCTTAGTTGGGGGTCTGGCCTCGGGTCTCGACATGGCCGGCACTCTGGAAGCCTTTTCCAAGGGCCTTGGCAATGGGGCCGAAACCGCCCTCTCATACGCATTGCTTGGTGCCTTCGCAATGGGCATCGCTCACTCAGGGTTGCCTGAATTTATAGCAAGTAAGGTAATTGAAAGCACCAGGAGAAATCCCAAAAGCACTGCCATCAAGTGGGCTGTAGTCTGCGTTCTGTTCTTGCTTGGATGCTTCAGCCAAAACTTGATCCCAATTCACATCGCATTCATACCAATTGTAGTGCCTCCACTAATCGTTATATTTAACACATTTAAAATGGACCGACGCATGATTGCTTGCGCATTAAGCTTCGGTATGGTTGCTTGCTATATGGCTATTCCTGTTGGGTTCGGTGATATATTTATCAACAAAATCATCATACCAAACGTTAATCAAGCTGGTGCCCAATTCGGTCTAGATGTTAGCAATGTTAACGTTATCGGTGCGATGGCTATTCCGTTCCTAGGTATGTTCTTAGGTCTTTTAGTCGCTGTTTTCATATCCTACAGAAAACCTCGTGAATATCGCACTGTTGAAACAGTTGCGGACAGCTCCTTACAAAGCCAAGATCAGCCCCAATACTCAACCTTTCGCAATATGGTTGCACTTGCTTCAATCGTAGTTGCCTTCGTAGTACAACTCGCTACAGACTCACTTCTTATGGGGGCAATGCTCGGTTTCGCCTTATTCCTAGTAACTGGCATAATTAAATGGAAAGAGGCCGACGGCATATTTACCGAAGGTCTAAAAATGATGTGCATGATTGGATTTATCATGATTACGGCTCAAGGCTTTGCTTCCGTAATGAATGCCACCAACGAAATCGAACCTCTAGTACGTTCATCAATTAGCATATTTGGCGGAAGCAAAATTATGGCTTCATTTGCTATGCTCGCAGTAGGCTTATTAGTAACAATGGGTATCGGTAGTTCCTTCTCGACCATCCCAATTATCACAACGATTTTCGTGCCTATTTGTGCGAATCTTGGATTCAGTCCAGAAGCAACCCTTGCATTAATCGCAACTGCAGGCGCTTTGGGCGATACAGGCTCTCCTGCATCCGACCAAACCCTCGGCCCTTCATCTGGTTTGAACGTTGACGGCCAACACGACCACATCAAAGACACTGTGATACCTACTTTCATCCACTTTAATATTCCGTTATTAATTGCGGGTGTAATTGCTACTATGGTTCTATAAGTATTGGGGTGGCAATGCTTAAGTATTGCCACTAGAAAAGTTAAACGTTGCTATTAAACTAAATCCCCTAAATTTTGTGTGGAATCTAAGTTCTTGATTTACTTTCTAGATAGAAATTATTTGATACAAATCAAAGGAATATCTTACAAAGATACTAAACTAAACTTAGATAAACACTTATTAAGGGGAGTTATATGAAACGTAATCTTTTACTATCATCACTACTTGCTACATCACTTTTCGGGGCTGGTGTGGCACTTGCAGCCCAACCAGCTACTACAACTACAGGTGGTCTACCTGGATATGAAGTTAAAAAAGCACCTGACTCTATTAAAAACTTAGAGCATGTGAAACTTGACCTCAAAACTCCGCCATTTGTTCATGAGCATAGCTTAGAAACTCCTAAGGCACCACGTTTAGTTGAAGTGACCATGGAGATTCAAGAAAAAGAAATCGAGGTTGAGCCAGGCGTATTTATGTGGGCGTTTGCATATAACGGAAGCGTACCTGGTCCGCTTATTGTTGTACACGAAGGTGACTATGTTGAGTTAACTTTGAAAAATAAAGCTACAAATACACTTGTTCATAATATTGACTTTCACGCATCTACAGGTGCACTTGGTGGCGGAGAATTAACTTATGTAGCACCAGGTCAGCAAGTTAAACTTCGCTGGAAAGCTATTAAACCAGGTGTTCATATTTATCACTGTGCTCCAGGCGGAACTATGATTCCTTGGCACGTTGTACATGGTATGAATGGGGCTGTTGTAGTCCTTCCTAAAGGTGGGCTAAAAGACAAAAATGGCAAACAACTTAAATATGATAGAGCCTATTACATTGGTGAACAGGATTTCTATATTCCAAAAGATAAAGATGGCAAATGGATGCGTTTTGAAAATGCTTCTATGTCATACGCAGACGATGTTCAGGTTATGAACAAACTTGTACCTACACACATCGTTTTTGGTGAACGCAAACACCAATATACTGGTGAAAATGCGATGACAGCTAAAGTAGGCGAAACTGTGATGATTTATCACTCTCAAGCTAATCGCCAATCTTATCCTCACCTAATTGGTGGACACGGTGAATATGTATGGGAGCGTGGTAATTTAGCAGATACTCCAGTAACAGATATCGAAACATGGATGATTGCAGGCGGTTCTGCTGGTGCTGCTATGTATACATTCAAACAACCTGGAACATACACATATCTTAGCCATAACTTGATTGAAGCGGTAAACTTAGGTGCACTTGCTCACATCAAAGTTGATGGAACATGGGATAATGATCTTATGGAGCAAACGGCAGCTCCAGCTGTTATGGAAGATAGTGCAACCGCACCAGCTACTCAACCAGCTGAGCCTGCAAAAGAAGCTGAGCCAGCTAAACAAGCACAGTAAATTATCTTAGTTTAAGTGCTTAAAAAAGGCGGCTTTCGGGTCGCCTTTTATACTTTAAATTATAGGGTCGCCCTTAGGCTTTTGAACATTTATGTGTAGCCTACTATTTAAATAAAAATTTTTTGGTGTTTTATGATTAGAAAAATTTTGGCTTTACTCTTATTTATTTTTTTCTCATATGCTTACGGTCAGAGTGTGATATCGGGAAAGCCTCTTGAATTCAACCTTATGGACTATCAGGGTCCTAAAACACAAAAAGATTTTCAAAATCGATTTATGCTTTTAGCTTTTGGGTACACATCCTGTCCAGATATATGTCCGATGACATTGTCACAGATAAATGAGTCATTGGATAAGATGCCTAAAGATGTGGTAGAAAAATTAGTTCCTGTTTTTGTAAATATTGATCCCGTTAATAGCACGCCTGAGTCATTGCGTGCTTACGTTGAGTTTTTTGATGAGCGATTTGTAGGACTAACTGGTAGCATAGAATCAGTGCGAAATCTTACTAATCAATTAGGTGCTACTTTTGGTTATCGATTAGATGGAAAAAAACTAGATAATCCAGAATTGGGCATGATGTATACCGTCTACCATAGCACTCTAATTTACCTAATTGGTCCTGATGGCAGACTTCTAGACACATACGATTATCAAATTGATCCAGCAGACTTAGCCTTAAAAGTATCCGCCTCAATCAATCCAAAAGCTTACTCACCAGTTGATTCGACACCTAAAACTATAACCTCCATTTCAAAGCAAATTGCAGTAAAAAAATCAGGATCAAAAACGGAACATGTGGAGGCATGTGCATTGCCAGAGGGATTTAATGAATCAAAATCAAACTTCAACCTAGAAGAAATCAAAGAAGTTAAAAGTTCGGGAGCGAAAGTTGAATTATTAAACTTGTGGGCTATGTGGTGTGCACCTTGCCGCAAAGAGTTGCCGTTGCTTAACGAATTCAAAGATAGTGGGACCTCGATGGGTGTCATAACACTAAATTTAGGGGACGATGAGGAGAAATTTTTTAAATTTCTAGAAGATCAAAAATTAAAAAGTATCGATAAATATGCTTATCCAAAAATGGACTTGCTCAGAAAATTGGGGGGCATCGGTCTGCCATTTAATGCCTTGTTCGTTGATGGAAAACAGGTTGCCTTCAAAAATGGAATCATTAAAACAACCGACGATTTAAATTCATACGCAAAATGCATGGCAAAATAGCATGAAAAAATCACGCAGAAAATTTATAAAAGGTATGTCGGCAACGGCTCTTGGTCTTGGTTTTCACAATACCCTCGGCTCTCAAAATTTCCCTCAACAAAGCCTTATTGTGGATCCAAATTATCAGAAAAAAAATTCTTTGCACGAGCCTACGAAGTATTTATTTATCACAGACGTGATGTCCTCATACCTAAGTGTTTATGATATTGAGAGCACGCAACGGGTTGCACATATCAATTTAAACTTTAGACCTGATACGATTGAAATGGCACGCGATGATAGTATATTAGCCCTAGGTAATCGTGAGATTAATGGGCTTGTATTACTAGACTTGAAGACTCGTGAGTTCAGGACTGTATCCATGCCCTCTCCCGTGCATCAAATTTTCTTTATACCTCAAACTAAATTAATCGCCGTTGGGCTTCGAGATCAGGTCGGATACGTTGATTATTCCAATGATGAGGTTCATATTTTTTCTAGAAAATTTGATTCAAAAATTCGCGATAATTCCCAGTTTACATACTATAAATTATTGTTCAGCTCTTTTAGTCAAACATACTGGGTTCTCGATCGTGAAAAACCACTAATCTATATGAAGAACGGCTTAGATGCTAGCGATTGGAAGATACTCGACTTAAGTAAACGGTTGAGTAAACCTGCAGGGTTGGACAAGGGCATTGCCAGTCCAGAGGATTTTATGCTTGCATTTAATACACTTGAAGGAGATGAGGGGCTAATTTATTTTCCGCATGAGGACAGGCTATTAAGCACAGGGCCGATGTATACGGTAGGGGCCACGTGGCGACCACTTGTTATGCCCTATATTGATCAATACTCGCAAAGGGTCATTTTTGCAGATATGTCGGGGCATGTAGCTTATTTCGATCTTCGCGAAAAGGATCAAAAACCACATAAATTTGACCTCCCCTTTTCGCCACGAATAATTCGAAGTGGTTGGCTTGAGTCAACTTGGATTGTAGGAGGCGATAAAGCATTGCATTTCCAATCCTATGATGACCCCATGGATAATGTGACCTACGAATTCCCCTATCAGGTAGTAGATATGTGGGTGACGGGCGATAGCAAGACTTTGCTTTTAACTGTGGATGAAGGACCTCCCGAGATATGGCGATTCGATATTAGAACGCGACAGATGCTTGACCCGATAACGGTTCGTGGAGTCGTGATGGCAAATCAAATTCGTATGGGTAGCAATAATAGTATCTGCTACTAAAATTGCTTTAGCCTCATCGCATTCATAACTACACTAATTGAACTTAAAGCCATGCAAAGAGCCGCTATCGACGGCGTTAAGAAGCCAGTAGCCGCTAGTGGTATTCCAATTACGTTATAAATCAGTGCGAAAAATAAGTTCTGTTTAATATTGCGTACAGTTGATTTTGCGATGCTTATTGCGGTGCAGACATTAAAAATATTGTTCTGCACTAACGTGATATCGGATGCCTGCTCAGCCACGGCTGCAGCGGATTTGACGGATATGCCCACATTCGCTTGTGCAAGGGCGGCCGCATCGTTTATACCATCGCCTACCATGGCTACTACGTGCCCTTGCGATTGAAGCTGTTTAATTTTCTCCACTTTGTCTCGCGGTTTAACTTGTGCAAAGAAGTGCTTTATTCCTAACTGCTGAGCAATTAATCGTACGGTAGATTCGCGATCACCTGAAAGCAATACAGCTTCAACATGCTGGTCACGTAAACTTTTTATGACCTCGATACTATCAGGTCGTAGCTCATCTGAAATTAATAAAAGTCCGAGCAATTCTTTGCTATCGGATCGGCTTATACAAATAATCGTCCCACGACCTTCCCATCGTACGAGAATCTCTGGCGGAACAATGGATTGAGTAAATGATGGGCTTCCTACTTTAAGTGGCAATGCCTCCTCGTTCACCACAACAGATGCACTCGCCCCTTCGCCTACAACATTTTCAACGCCTTCCGCAAAGTCCAATTCAAGCCCCTCTTCGTAAGCCCGACTTACAACAGCATGTGCAAGTGGGTGTTGGATAAATTGTTCAAGCGAGGCCGCTAATTTAAGCGAATTAAATGAACCAAGATTTATGTAATCAATAACGGCTGGCTGACCGCGAGTGAGTGTTCCCGTTTTATCGAAAACCACTGTATCTATTTTTGCAGTACTCTCAAGTGTGTAAGCTTCCTTAACCCAGATTCCTTTACGAAAAGCATTGCCAAGGCCAACCATCATCGCAGCTGGAGTAGCAAGCCCCAATGCACATGGACATGCGATAACGAGCACAGCAACTGCGTTCATTATTCCACGCTCCCAGTTTGGCAGATCCCAAAAAAACGTCAATAAAGCTATTGCTATGACCACAGGCACAAATACGCCTGCCACCCTATCGGCAATGCGAGAAATAGGTGCTTGGCTACCCTGAGCTTCAGACAATGCAGCCATAAGATCGCCTAAAAATGTCTCACGCCCCACACTAGTGGCAATATACTCTATACTTCCATCTTCAACCAAGGCACCCGCAGAAACTTGATCACCAGGTTGTTTTTTTATAAGCTCAGACTCGCCAGTAAGATGGCTCTCATTGCACAAAGCAAAACCTTGATAAACCTCTCCATCAGTAGCGATGCGGTCACCGTGATTCGAACGCACACGATCCCCAACCTTGACTTTATGCAAAGGAACCTGCAACCATGCACCATCCCGAAAAACGGACACCTCAGGAGGTAGCAATTTCAGAAGCGACTGTAGACTATTTAGACTTTGTTTTTTGTTTCGTGTCTCGAGGAATTTTCCAATGCTCACAAAGGCAACAATCATAACTGAGCCTTCAAAATACACTTCATGCTCTCGATTGAAAACAAGCCACATCACAACTGAATACACATATATCGAGACGGTGCCCAAAACCACGAGCACATCCATATTAGCCATTCTACCTTTGATAGACGACCAAGCACTTTTATAAAATGGCAATGCAATCCAAAACTGAACAATCGTAGCAAGCAAGAACTGAAGCCACGCAGGCAACATAAGCTTATGCAACCCGAAAAGCATGCCAATCATAGATACAAAAAACGGCAGTGAAATTAGAATTAGAATTTTTAAACGAAGTGGTAGTTTAACGTCGCTAATCTCGTCCTTTTGAAGTTCACCTTTGAAGCCACCAGACTGCATGGCCAACTGTATCTTTGGCAATACATAATCACGATCTACCCCTTCAGTAAGTTCTATCTGTGCCTCCTCGCTTGCAAAATTTACTGAGGCAGTTTTAACGTATGGCTGTGAATTAAGAAGTTTTGTAAGACGCGTCGAGCAACCCTGACAATGCATACCACTAATTGAAAGCCTTAGTTTATCAGTGTGCCCAGAGGTACTCATGTTAAAATTATTTCCTTAAAATCCAGTTGAAAGCTTCATTTTATCCCAAGCCATGATTATAAAAAACGAACAAGACTTCTTTAGTGGACTTATGTTTGCAGGGTTTGGGGGGTTCTTTTCGATTTACTCATATTTGAATTACGATATGGGCGATGCGATGCATTTGGGCCCTGGGTTTTTTCCCTTTGTTTTGGGTGTGATACTTGGGGTTATCGGTGCAATTATTGTTTTGAAATCTCTTTGTAGATCACCCTCTTCCGAAACTAGCTTAGGTCCATTCGACTGGGACATACTTATTCTGATTATTGGGTCTGTGCTTTTTTTTGCGTTTGCACTTGAGGCTTTGGGCCTTATTTTGACGATAGCCTGTATCTGCATTATGAGTAGTCTTGCAAGCCACGACTTTCAATTTAAATCAGCTATCGGTGTCGCAGTTTTTATGGCGATTTTTGCATGGCTTGTATTTGTAGAAGGTCTAGGTATGACACTTCCGCTTCAACCATCAAGCCCCAGGGAGTGGTCATGGGCTACCTGTTTATTTATTTCTGTTTCAATGCTGATATGCTTCGCACTCGTTGTCCGCAGGGTGAGATGCGATAAGCCATGATGGATATTATTCAAAACCTAGCACTAGGATTCGATGTTGCATTTACATTAGAAAATCTAATGTACGCTTTTTTCGGATGTCTACTCGGAACGATGATAGGCGTACTTCCAGGCATCGGACCAGTTCCTACGATTGCGATGTTATTGCCACTAACATATGTTTTGGAGCCGACGGCAGGTTTGATTATGCTTGCGGGCATATATTATGGTTGTCAGTACGGAGGCTCAACTACCGCTATTTTAGTAGCTCTCCCAGGAGAGACGAGTTCGGTTGTGACAGTTCTCGATGGCCATAAGATGGCACAAAAAGGGCGTGCGGGGGTGGCATTGTCACTTTCGGCGATTGGTTCTTTTGTTGCGGGTTGCGTAGCTACCCTTTTGCTTGCGGGATTTGCAACCCCCATGGCAGAATTGGCTTTAAACTTTGGTCCTGCCGAGTATTTTTCTCTTATGGTTTTGGGCCTAATCGGAGCGGTTGTTCTTGCTTCAGGCTCATTGATAAAGGCTATCGGCATGATAGTGCTCGGATTGCTTTTTGGCATGGTTGGCACAGACGTTGACTCAGGCGAGCCTCGATATAACTTTAATTTAGGACAACTTGAAGATGGTTTGGATTTTGCGGTCGTTGCGATGGGTATATTCGGATTAGCAGAGATTATGCGTAATCTTTCAATGCGAGAGGCACGCATTTCCGTAACGGACAAAATCGGCTCACTTTACCCCAATCGCAATGAGATGCGACAATCGGTTCCTGCCATCGCACGAGGTACCGCCATAGGATCCGCTCTAGGTGTACTTCCTGGCGGAGGTGCTGTGTTGTCCTCCTTCGCTTCTTATACCATCGAAAAGAAGCTAGCAAAAAACCCTTCCGAAGTTGGCAATGGATACGCCCCCTGCCTAGCTGGTCCAGAATCCGCAAACAACGCAGCTGCTCAAACTTCGTTTATTCCAATGCTTACGCTCGGCATCCCTGGCAATGCAGTCATGGCTCTTATGATTGGTGCAATGATTATTCATAACATACAACCTGGTCCGCAAGTTATGACCAGCCACCCCGAAATGTTTTGGGGCTTAATTGCATCGATGTGGATAGGCAATTTAATGCTGGTTATATTGAATTTGCCTCTTATAGGTTTGTGGGTCAAACTACTCAAAGTGCCCTACCGCATGTTGTTTCCAGCGATTTTGATTTTTTGCTTAATAGGAATCTACTCGCTCGATAACGATACGTTTGATATTTTCTTGTTGGCAATATTTGCCCTCCTCGGCTACTTTTGGAATAAATTGCGATGCGAGCCTGCACCGTTGCTCCTAGGTTTGGTTTTAGGTGGCATGATGGAAGAAAATTTTAAAAGAGCAATATTGCTTTCAAGAGGTGATTACTCAACTTTTCTAACTCGCCCAATATCCGCAGTAATTCTAGCTATTGCTGTGGGTCTTGTGTTTGTGACGGCATTGCCATCGATTAGAAAAAAACGTCAAGAAACATTCGTTGAAGAAATGGACTAAAAAGTCCACCCCTTTTATTATTTGGACGATGATGCTACACCGCTTATATAACTCCACTAGTTAATGATATTTATGAAATCTCTGATTATGATGACGTATGTTTTCACATTAGAGGATGGGGTATCAGGGATTTCTATGATGAGGATAAATTTCCCGAAGTGCATGATTTAGTAAAACACTATGGCATAAGAATTAAGGGTGATGAGCTAGTTGTATATTCTACTAAAGATAATTTAATTGAAAATTTTAAAAACTTTACAGCTGTGATTAAGCAAATAGTCGATTGGGATAAGGATCTATACGGCGATGGTGCTTATCACTTTGATGTCGCTCTAAGCACTCCAAAATATTTGCAAGTTTAAACTTATCCTTCTTATCATTTCAATTTTAATTTTTATATTTCCTACGCATATACAATCAATAAGATGGCTATGAACCTTACGATTGTTTGTTTAGGTATAGCTTGTATTAAACAGGAGGATTTATGAAACTATATTATGCACCTGGCACTTGTGCGGTTGCTCCATGGATTGTGGCTGAATGGGCGGGGGTTGATTACGAAGTAGAAAAAGCTAAATTAGGTACAGACGACTACACTAAAATTAATCCGCTTGGTTCAGTTCCTGCTTTAGTGCTTAATGATGGTCAAGTTATTACGCAGGCGACTGCTATTATGAACTATATTGCTAAACAAAACCCAAGTGCGGATTTACTGTCTAGTGGTAGTGATGTGGATGATGCAAAATTAGCTGAAATCCTTAGTTTCCTTGCATCTGATTTTCATGCAGCTTTTTGGCCTGTTTTTGGTCCACAAAAATTTACTACTTCTCAGGAAGAACAAGATTTTGAGCCTATTCGTGAAGCTGCTTATAAACGAATCGATCGAGTGCTTACCAACTTGGATAGATTAATTGGTGATGGTGAGCATGTTTATAAAAACAAGCGAACACTTGCGGATGCTTATGCTTATGTTATGACTCAATGGTCTAAAAAAACACCTAAAGATTTCACAAATTATCCAAATGTGAAACGATTTATGGAAGCTATGGATAAGGACGAAGCCGTTCAAAAGGTTATGGCAGAATCTGTTAAGTAGTCAATTTCTAAAATTTCTCTATTTACTATAAAGTAAATTTAAGGCTTGGTACCATTCAATGTGACAAGCACCCATAAGCACCCATAAAATGCGGGTGCTTTTTTCACAGCTCAAAGCATAAGTTTTTAGACCTATACTGAAGAAACTTATAAAAATATAATGTTTTTATACTTATAATGAAAAAATAGAAACTTTAAGATTGACTATACGTCCTATTATCCTAGCTTTACACATACCGTACCTAGACCCACATATCTAGACAAAATTAAAAAATTTATAGACACACCCGTTATCAAAATACTAACTGGTATTCGTCGCTGTGGTAAGTCTACTGTTCTTAAACTCCTTGCTAAAGAATTGAAAAACCGAGGAATAGATGGAAGAAGGATAATATATATACCTAGAGACTTTCTCTAATGAACATTTTCTCCAAGCTGGTGGGCTTTATAAGCACATATGTGGACTTATAAATAATAAAGAAAAGTACTATATCCTAATCTTAGAATATAGTCAAAAAGGTGGATTTCCAATAGTGCATCTAGCCAACCATAGCCTTGATACTTGCTTCAAACTTGTCCAAGACATCTATAGTTCAGTAATCTTAAGAGATACAATTCAAAGACATAAAATTCGAGATACTGAACTTTTAAATCGTGTTGTTAATTATATTTTCGATAATGTTGGCAATACTTTTTCTGCACAAAGTATTGCTGATTTTTTAAAAGTCAACACAGAAATATCAGCCTAAATACCGTGTACGAGTATTTAAATGCTCTAAAAGGTGCTTTTATTATTTATAGATGTAAACGCTTTAACCTTAAAGGAAAAGAGATTTTAAAAACCTTAGAAAAGTTCTATCTTGCAGATATGTCTTTGTTATATTCCATGCTTGGATTCAGACCTACATACATATCAGGTGTTCTTGAAAATATAGTGTACTTAGAATTAAGGAGAAGAGGATACGATGTATTTGTAGGTAAGCTTAATTCGATGGATATTGATTTTATATGCACCCAAAACAACAAAAGATTATACATTCAGGTGGCATATAAATTAGAAACCCAAGATACTGTTGAGCGAGAGTTTAAGCCCTTATTAGCGATAAAAGATAATTATCCGAAATTCGTTATTACCATGGATGAAACCAACCTGGGTAATCATGATGGCATTGAGCACATAAACATAGTCGATTTTCTGTTGACCAAGCAAAATCAAATGAACCACTAAAAATCAATCGATAACACGACCGCGATTTAGCAGGTCCTTGCTATTTATCGTATTTTTTATCATCTTCATCACTTCAATTTGTTCTGGGTCACGAGTATATGTCAGAAAATCCTTTTTGATACGGCCTATACCGTGCTCTGCCGTAATGCTCCCACGCATTGGCTTAATGATTTCGTAGACCATTTTCTCCACAGGTATGATATCGCTTTCAGTGATTCCACCTGTCGTTATGTGCAAATTACCATCTCCGATATGTCCAAATATTAAATACACCATATTTGGATATTTTTCAGAAGTTACTTCTACAAATTTCTCGTAAAACTCCTTCATATGCTTAATCGGCAGTCCAATATCAAAATTAATCACTGTACCAAGTTTGCGGATACACGGCATAATTCCATCGCGTATTTGCCATAGTTCGTCAGATTGTGCATGATTTTGAGGAATTAATGCATCGACGGCAAGCCCCTCTTCTAGCACGCCCCCTAGATAGTCATGAAATCTCTCATTCAAATCGGCACGTGATCCCTCTACTTCCATAAGCACGTAGTATGGATACTCACCGCCAAATGGCACACTTAGCCCCTGAACTTCAGAAGACATAACAAGATACTCGCGCCACATCACCTCAAAACTAGCAATCTCCGCAAGTGAGGCACGTGTCTTAGTAAGTAAAGCGGTAACTGCTTCAAAATCATCTAAAGCAACAAGTGCATTGTGGATGTGATCTGGCTTTGGATAAAGCCTTAAAACTGCACGCGTCACAATGCCATAACGCCCCTCAGAGCCGATAAATAAATGCTTTAAATCAAGACCCGTATTATTTTTTATCATGCGGTATGTCATATCGAGCACAGTTCCATCTGGCAATACCACCTCAACTCCAAGTGTCAGATCACGCATAGTCCCGTAACGAAATACTTTATTACCCCCTGCATTTGTGGCAATATTCCCGCCCACATGACAGGATCCGCGAGCTCCCAAATCAAGTGGAAAATACCAACCCTGCTCAAGAACGGCTTGCTGCAAAGTTTCTAGAACAACCCCTGCCTGCACAAGAGCCGTCCCTCCAACGGTATCAATCTCCTCAATCTTGTTCATAAGTTCGAGGTTTATAGCGATATCACCTTCGTTTGGAATCGCACCTGCAGCCAATCCTGACAGACCACCTTGCACGGTAAAACTTTTATTTTGCTCGTGGCAATACTTAACGACAGTAGCCACTTCCTCCGTATTACGTGGACGATAGACGATGCTAGGTTTCATGTGTTTATAGCCACTGGCATCGTTTGAATATTTATCAAGTAAACTTGGGTCAGTAATAGTATCGATTTGGGAGAGTTGGTCAATCATAAATTTATACGCTATCCAAAGGATAAGGAAAAATGCCGTTCTTCATTCATTTTATAGGAAGAAATATCTATTAACAAATAAGGTCCTCCCCTAAACACCAAGCAAAAAACCCACGACCGAAGCCGTGGGTTGCTACACTTTATAGAATGTACGTTAGGAATTTACTTCCATGAATATCCTGCTCCGATACCGCCACCGATATGGCCACGGTCTGAACCAGTGATAGAACCGCGAAGTTTCCATTTACCACTCATTGAAGTAGAAGAGATACCCATAGCATAACCTGTACGACCTTCAACTACACCAGCAGCAATAGACACTGTTTTTTCACCTGGAGTTGTAGATTGAGGAAGATTAGCTACTGCCATAGCCATAGCTGCTCCGCTAAATGCATCTCTACGAACTTCACGTTTAGCATCTTCCAACTGACCGACAGTAGCAGCACTGTTAGATTTTGTACCTGGTTTCAAGTTAGTGATTTCCTTACCGCCTGCATCACCGTTAAAGTCGCTTCCACCTGATCCACCTGGCGTGCCATACTTCTCAATGTAGTTTTTCATAGACTTAACGCTTACTGCTTTGTTATCGTTAGATGAATCTTGCATATCATCATATGACATCTCTTTTAAGCCATCTATGCTCTCAATGCCTTTGAGGTTTTTCGATAGACGAATGTTTAGAGTACTGTCATCACCTTTAACAACACCAACGTTATTTTCTGTCGAAACATCAGTAGCACCGCCTTTGATATTAAGCGTTTTGTTTAGCGGAATATCAACTTTTTTGCCGTCATCACCTGCGTATGAAGTGCCCATAGCGATTTCTTTAATCACATCTTTACCTTCTGAATCCTTCTCTTTGACAACAGTTTTAATACCATCTTTGGTGATTACAGTACCATTACCATTTTCATCAACAAATTCAGCTGATTCTAAACCTTTCAGATTTTTAGCAAGTTTTATGTGAACTTTCTCTTTATCTTTTGTGTCAACTACAGTTTTGATATTGTTATCTGATGAATCCTTAGCTCCTCCAACAAGTTGAACTGTGTCTTCTTTAGGTTGTGCTTTAGTACCTGCTTGGTCCGCAATGTTTAACTGTTTGGTACTAGATCCAGTACCACCACTTGATGGATCAAAGTTTTGGATTTTCTTAACTAATTCTTTATTTAGTACTACGCTATCACCGAAATTTATACTTTCTATACCAGTCAATTTTTTAGAAAGTTTGATGTCAACATTGCCCTCTTTGACTTCAACACCAATATTTCCTGTGATAAGATCACCAGCAGTAGTGTTACTACCCACAATATTAATCACATTAGATAGTGGTAATGTTTGCTTTGTACCTAAATCACCTTTAAGTATGATAGAAGGAGATTGACCAGTTAAATTGTTAATTTTTTTAGCTAAATCATCAGCAACCGCAAACAGTTGTGATCCGTTTACCGCATCAGTACTATCTTTATTAATACGACCTGCTGCCACGTGTTGGATTTGACGCTCAAAACCTTCAGAGCCAATAGTCATTACTCGTGCTTTATCGAGGTTAGCCGCCCACTTCCAATTTTTTCCCTCTGGCACATCAGCTTTAACGTATCCTTTAGTTTTAGCATATGAACCCAGGTAAATTGCTCCACGGATATCAGCTTTGATATGATCTCCAAGAACTACAGAGTAATCAGCTGTTTCTTTAACTTCGTTTTCATTACCAAGAACCGTTGAGAATGATGCATTAGAGAAGTTTAAATTACCCATTACAAATGCATAACTTGTGGTTCTGTCTTTTAGTTTTATAAATCCAGGTCTAGCTTGGGAAAAGTCCATTTCGGCACCGACAAAGTTTCTATAACCAAAAACTGATGATTGCAGTGTATTTTGTACAAAGTTTTGACCGCCAACTATAGTCACATTATCTGAACCTTTAGTGCCTGCATACAATTTATTGTCATAACCAAAAACAAAACCATTAGGATTAAGGGTTGATTCATTTCCCTCGACTATAGCATTGTTTTGTATAGAAATATCTTTTTTGATAAGTCTGTTTGCACCACCTACGGCTATTGATCCAGCTGAGACTATATTTTTAGTACCTAATCCAATAGCATCATCTTGTACCTTGTTAAATGCACCGATTGCTACAGAACCCTCCAATCCAGCTCTACTAACTTTACCTTCAGTATTCTCAGCTACATTTCTGGTACCGACAGCAATAGAATACTCACCCAAAGTAAGATTGAAGTAACCTAAAGCCGAATTGAACTTACCAACACTTGTGTTATAGTCACCAATAGCTGAAGACCACGCTCCTAGAGAAAGGTTGTTATGACCTATTGCTGAAGAAGCATCTCCGATTGCTAGGTTCATAGACCCAACACCTGAGGATAAATTACCAGTAGCCGTATTAAAGTTTCCGAGAGCCGTTTGAAAATTATTTTTATCTTTATCTGCCTCTTTAAGAGCATTGATTATATATTTATAATTTTCATATTGTTTTAATTTTTTTAAATTTGGATCGTCCTCACCAGTAAAAGTTAGACCATAGAATTGCCATAACGAACTGACACTGTATTCTTTGTTCCGCATATTCTTGATAAAAAATGCTTTGAGACTATCCTCAGGTTTATCACTTATAGGTTCAAATTTGTTGTTTTCAAAATCTAAGACATCCACCAACCTTGGAGTTTCAACTCCACCAACATCTTTAAATCCCATAAGATTAGATTGACCAGCGTAGTTGTTTACACCCATAGAGACAGCGGTAGCTGATGAAGAAGTATTACCTGCACCCATAGCCACTGCATAATTAAAGTAAGAAACATTCTCTAAACCAACTGCCACTGATTCTCTTGTAAAAGCGTAGTTATATTGACCTGCAGCAAATGACGAATTGTCTGCAAAATTGTAATTACCCAGTGCTACAGAGAACGTGTAAGCTTGTGTCTTATAACCAAAAACAGAGTTATAATCACCTATTGCTTTAGCATAGTGACCTACAGCAAAATCATCTTTACCATCAGCTTTGGAAAATTGACCAATTGAATAAGCCTGTGTACCCTTTGCATAAGCCCCTACCCCAATTTGAATATTAAAATATTCAGGCGTCCATTCGGGATTTTCTGGATTTGGGTTAAGATAGTCAATTACTAGTTTTGGTCCAGCTACAGAAGTACCTTTAATCCCACGAATATTGAAACCATTTAGTAACAAACTGCCATCTACTTTAGCATTTTTCTTAACAACTACAGAGTCTGTAACTTCAACCTCTTCATTAATTGTTTGTTTAGCATCTGCTATGCCTGCGGTAGCAACTAATGCAACTCCAACAACTGCTATTTTTGAATTTTTACTGAAGCCACGTGCCAGCTCAGAAACTGCAACCCAAGCCCCAAGTTTTTTATTAAATTTAGATTTGAACACCCTATTCATAACATACCTACGGAAAAATTAATTACGATAAGTAACAATATAAGTTCTAGCACTCACTATGTCTTTAGCTCAGAAAGAGCTTTTTGTAACAAAGTTATAAATCGAAACAATTTAAATTGATATAAGGTTACATGTTCAGACAAGTTACAAAATAAAACACTCGTGCGACTTACAGAAACATTACCTCCCTGTGATGTTTGGCTTATTAGAGTTAAGTTGCTTACAATTCTTTACATTTAAGTTGTAGAAAAACAATAGCCCTCAGGTCCGAAAACGTGAGGGCTTATTACAAAGTTGTAAGATGCAGTTAAAACTTACGACAAATTACCATTGGTAACCAGCTCCAACTGTAGCACCTAAGTGGCTTCTGCTAGAACCTGCAACTGAGCCCTTAAGCACCCATTTTCCACTCTTAGATACTGTAGATATACCGATTGCATACCCTTGTTTGCCTTCAAGCGTACTACCTGCAACCGCTACCATGCTTTTGCCTGGAGCAGTAGCTTGTGGAAGACCTCCAGTAGCCATAGCCATAGCGGAAGCTCCAAGAGCATCGTCGTAACGCTCTTCCAACTGACCGACAGTAGCAGCACTGTTAGATTTTGTACCTGGTTTCAAGTTAGTGATTTCCTTACCGCCTGCATCACCGTTAAAGTCGCTTCCACCTGATCCGCCTGGCGTGCCATACTTCTCAATGTAGTTTTTCATAGACTTAACGCTTACTGCTTTGTTATCGTTAGATGAATCTTGCATATCATCATATGACATCTCTTTTAAGCCATCTATGCTTTCTATGCCTTTAAGGTTTTTCGATAGACGAATGTTTAGAGTACTGTCATCACCTTTAACAACACCAACGTTATTTTCTGACGATACGTCAGTAGCACCGCCTTTAATATTAAGCGTTTTGTTTAGCGGAATATCAACTTTTTTGCCGTCATCACCTGCGTATGAAGTGCCCATAGCAACCTTCTTAGTGACAGGTTTGCCATCTGAGCCTTTCTTAGGATTACCATCTTCGTCTTTCTCAACGAGATTAATGTATATACCGTCGCGAGTGATTACAGTACCTACACCATTTTCGTCAACAAATTCAGCTGATTCTAAACCTTTCAGATTTTTAGCAAGTTTGATGTGAACTTTCTCTTTATCTTTTGTGTCAACTACAGTTTTGATATTGTTATCTGATGAATCCTTAGCTCCTCCAACAAGTTGAACTGTGTCTTCTTTAGGTTGTGCTTTAGTACCTGCTTGGTCCGCAATGTTTAACTGTTTGGTACTAGATCCAGTACCACCACTTGATGGATCAAAGTTTTGGATTTTCTTAACTAATTCTTTATTTAGTACTACGCTATCACCGAAATTTATACTTTCTATACCAGTCAATTTTTTAGAAAGTTTGATAGCTACAGAACCATCTTTTGTAACTTCAACACCGATATTTCCTGTGATAAGATCACCAGCAGTAGTGTTACTACCCACAATATTAATCACATTAGATAGTGGTAATGTTTGCGTTGTGCCTAAATCACCTTGAAGCATGATAGAAGGAGATTGACCAGTTAAATTGTTAATTTTTTTAGCTAGGTCATCAGCAACCACAAACAGTTGAGATCCGTTTACCGCATCAGTACTATCTTTATTAATGCGACCTGCAGCCACGTGTTGGATTTGACGCTCATTGCCAGCGGAACCCACAGATACAACACCTAGTGTTTTTGTAGCTTGACGAGCTCCATCCGCACTAGGAGTTGCAGGGTCAGTTTCCTCTTTAACTACACCAGCCCATTGATAATCTTTAGGAGCATCTTCAGGCTTACCGTAACCTTCTGATTTAGAATTCGCACCTAAGAAAACGCTATTAGCTAAATTAGTCTCAATATCAGATCCTAATACGAATGTATTCTCACCGCCTTCTAGTATTAAATTCCTAGAACCTGCAGCCATAGAATTTTGAGGTGCTACGTAGATTTGTTGACCAAAAGCCGATGAATTTTTGCCTTCAACTATTGTTTTATTACCATAAGCTAAAGAGTTAGAAGCTAAAGCCATAGTTCCATAACCAACAGCAGCCGAATAATTTCCTATGGCAACGTTTCCAAACCCAATCGCAGATGATTTATGACCCGTTGCAACGTTTTGTGAACCTACTGAGGTTTGATGCATAGCATAGAATTGTTCTTGTAATGCATCTGTGTACGCTTTTGTTAATTTGAGTGTTAGAGTTTTTTGAGCATCACCTTCTCCAATAGTAACTTCATGGTTATCGGTTAAGCCTTTTTTAATGTATTTGTTGTTTTCAATAAAGGATACTTTTCCTTCACGGTTAACCCCACCCATCCAGATGTACAAAGTTGATTCAAGCCAATTTTTTTTGTCAGAATATACTTCTCCGTAAAGTTTTTTATAATCACTAGTAATAGCGTTTAACCAATTAAATTTTTTAGTTGATTTAGCAGAATGCCAGTTCGGGTCATAATACCCCGCTTCCACATCAGATTGTCCTAAAAACTCTGCACGACCAGCAAAGTTACTTGCACCAATTGCGACAGACCTATTAACTAATGCTTTATTCATGAACCCTATAGCACTTGAACCAGTGTCAACCGTTATATTTTGTGCACCAATAGATGAGCTAAATTTACCAAAAGAATAGTTACGGTATCCTTGAGCAGACCCTTCTCTGAAGGAAATACTTTGGTAACCTAGAGCGTTTGATGACCAGCCAAATGTGTTAGCACCATATCCTACAGCAGTTGAGTTGTTATTAAGTGGACTTTTAGGATCATATCGTACATGTCCTCCAATTGCTACACTATTATCAACACCATTTACACTACCAAATATCGCAACTGAATTATTACCTTGTACAGAGGAATTACCGATGGCTATTGAATTATTGCCTACAGCTTTTGAATTATGGCCAAGGGCAAAAACTTTATCACCCTTAGCACTTGCATAAGATCCTAGAGCAAAACTACCTGTAGAATATTTCTGTTTAGAAGCATCTAAATCCTCAACTTTCGCTCCCCAACCGAAAGCAAAATTATCATTTCCGCTTGTATTAATTAACGATTCTTGACCTATTGCAATATTATTTTTTCCGCCTCCAGTAACCTTAGCACTCCATCCGAAAGCTAAGCTCCATCTAGTTTTAAGTTTACCACTAGGGTCAGTGCCTTCAATGGAAGCCTTCTTACCAATTGCAAAATTAAGCTCACCAGTTTTAACTTTTGCATCCTTACCAAATGCAAGACTGTTTGTTGCACCAGCTTCAACTACACCGCCTGCGATTTCAAAATTGTTATTCTGAGCCTGCGCTAAGACCTGACCTCCTCCGAGGGAAAATGCTGTTAACACTATCGCTGTAGCATGTAATGCTCTTGAATTTTTTGTAAAACCACGTGCAAGTTCACTTACAGCCACCCATGCACCTATGCGTGTATTAAATTTAGATTTGAAAATTTTGTTCATACTTCCCCACTTGTTTAGACAACAAAAATTGTTACTTTAGTGTAATATTTACCTTTTGTAAATATTTTATTGCAGAAACTTACATAAAAATCTTGGCTTGTGAGAAATTATTACTTCAATAAAAATTTGTAATAAAAACCCCTAGACAATAACTAGGGGTTACGAAATAAATAGGATTAGACGAGAGGTTTAGAATTTACACCCCCTCTTTTTGATATTCTACTCCCAAGTAAAGCCAGCTCCGACACCTGCACTGACCTGGCCACGTCCATTGCCAGAGACATTGCCCTTAAGCACCCATTTACCTGATTTCGATATGCGAGAAATACCAACCGCCATCGCAGTATGACCTTCGTGCGAACTGCCAGCCACACTCATGATATTTTGACCAGGTTTATATGGCTGAGGCAGGGTCGCAACAGCCATAGCACTCGCAATGCCCGCCGCTGAATCGCCATAACGCTCCTCAATTTGATTACGCAACTCTTTGCGAGTTTTGGAGATCTTATTGTTCATCTGTCCTACATTAACGGCATCGGTGTCCTCCATGCCAGGGGCGATGTTAGTTATTCGCATATCGCCTGCATCTATGCCGTCTTGCGTGACACTAGGACCGTCTTTGATTTGTAGTCCAGAAGCATTTACTGTGACTTTATCTCCGAATTCCGCTGAATCAAGGCCTATGAGATTTTTTGATAAGCGAACTGCTAAGACTTGGTTTTCGCCCTCGCCCTCAACCAACACCCCTACGTTAGAGTCTTTAGCCAATTTGGAAGCATCTTTCTGACCGCCTGTGATTTTGAGCGTTTTGTTAAGCGATTTGTTGATCGTGCCTGAATCGCCCTTAAAGCTCAAGCCATCATTCATAGTGGCTATATCCTCGCTCGCACCACCTTTCGCCTTAACAACAAGACGTGATTTTTTGTCGGCTTTACCGAGAGCTGGTGTGCCTTTTTTGTTCACTGCAAGTTTAGTAGGTTTAGAACCGTCAGAGTCCAATGTCACACTGTTAACTTCAAGGTTTTTCTTAAGGGCAACTTGTACCGTAGTCTTACCTGAAGTCGCATCTTTAGCCACGGTGGTTTGAATATTCTTGCCACCATCGAAATCCGTAGTAGGCTTATCTTTATTATCTGCGTGACCGACGATATTAAGTTCTTTCACACCATCAACTGGATTTGCACCGCCCTCATTTGCAGGTTTATTCGCACCTGCCTTAAGATCCGCTACAGGTGTTGGAGTTGGTGTTGGAGTTGGAGTTGGAGTTGGAGTGCTTGTCTCAGACTTAGAGATGGTGATTGTGATTTTGCCACCCTCTTCTTTTTTATCAACTTTGATTCCAGTGCCAGCTTTGAATTCATATTCAGGAGCAGTAGCACCACTTCCGCCTGTCGATAACTGCTCTATTTTCTTAGCGAAGTAATTAAGTTGTGAGCCATTTACCGCATCTGTACTTGTTTCAGAAATGCGTCCTGCGGCTACGTGTTGGATTTGACGTTCATGACCAGCAGAGCCTACAGTTACGATGCCAAATGATGGAGTAGCCTGACGTGTACCATTAGCTGCTGGAGTACTTGCTACAGGAACACCAGCCCATTTTCCATCTGTAGGAACTGTAACAGCCTGATAACCACCTGAAGCCGAATCCGCACCTAAATACACACTGTTTTCAAGCGTCGCATTAATGTTTCGACCAATACCCACAGTATTAGCAGCAGTCACTTTATTGTCATTACCAATCAAAACACTATATTCACCGTTTATAACCTTGTTATTCGCACCAAAAGCCAAAGTATTTGTTCCAGCTAGCTCATTATTGTGACCTATAGCAGTAGAGGAATTATTTGCAATGAAGTTATTCGCACCATACGCAACCATAAATTTAGGTTCGTTCTCTTTTTGAACTGGTTCTCCATCAATGTTATCAATGCCATTAAGTTTGTTACCGTGACCGGAAGCAATTGACAAGTCTGAAAGCACGATATTAGATGAACCTACTGCAGTCGATTGACCATTTTTCGTTGTTGAATATACGGTATTATCCACACCAAATGCAGATAAATTTTCCGCATTCGATTCCATCGCTTCTATACCATCTGGATCATTTTTCCACTTATCGTTAGGGAATATTTGATTGATGGTTTCATTATCTTTAAAGCCGACCCTATTGCCAGAACCAACTGCCACGCCACTTATAGCATTAACGACGTTCTTATTACCGATAGATGCACTGTCGTTATTCATTACAACGTTTTTAGTACCGTATGCTACTGAATTTGAACCGATTGCAACCGAATCGATACCTGAAGCTACGGCATTTTCTGTCTTAGCTACTGTATTTATACCGTTGGCAATGGTCACGTTATCGAATGCGAAACTGCTTTGACCAAATGCTATAGAATTTTGCCCTTTGGCAATGTTATCTCTACCAATTGCCACAGATTTGAAACCAACTGCATAGTTTCTAAATCCCATTGCTACGTCTGTTTTATAGACAGCAACGTTTTCAACGCCGATAGCTGAACTGTGACCTAAGGGTTGATTAGAATTTGCCTCTACAACTTTATTAACAAAATTATTAAATTTTTCATTTGCTACTGAATCATCATCTGGACCAAATAAATTAAAATTTGGCATATTTCTAATAGCTTCTTTAATATCCCCACTTTTACTATAAAGACCAGCATAGTTGAGGGTTCCTACCGCCACGGATCGACCAGTGTTAGCCTGTGCATTTGTGCCAAACGCTGATGAATAAGGACCTCTAGCATATGCGAAATTACCAATTACCATTGAACCTGTATCTGATGCTTCAGAGCCCACACCCAATACAATACTTTGTTCTTTTTTAGCTATAGAAGTTGCTCCAAAAGACATACTGAATTTACCGAAAGCGTGAGATTGAAATCCAAATGCGTAAGCCATATCTGCTTGAACATCAGCTCCATGACCTATTGCAACACTCTTATTACCATAAACCTGTGCTTCATACCCTATGGACTGAGATTCTCGTCCATAAACTTTTGCAAATGAACCTATTGCAATAGAACTTTGTGGATTACCATCTTTTTTTAAAGCAGCAACTTGAGCACCCGCACCTATGGCATAATTGCCAAAACCATCAGTGCCAGGACCATTATGAACTTGGGCATGAGAACCTATTGCAAAACTATCTGTACCCCCTTTTACAAAAGATTGAGCCCCTATTGACACATTACCTTCAGGATTTATATCACCTTCATATCCAACAACTGAACCATTTATCAGAGCAAAATTTAAATAACCACCAGAAACTTGGCTTTGACTACCTATAATATTGCCATTGTCATCTTGAACAAGATCCTTTGCAAGATGATATACATCAACTTTTGGAGCAGTATCATCTGCTAGTGCCACCCCACCTAAAGAAAGTGATAGCATTGCTACCATTGCAACTTTTGAAGATTTTGTTTTTTTACTGTGAGATTTTGTACATTCGGAGACAACAACCCAAGCATTGAGTGTTTTGTTATATATAGTTTTAAATATTTTGTTCATAAACCCTCCTATAATTAATTGATTCAATAATTAAGTGTATGAAACAAAACGTAATAATTTTATGACTACGTAACAAAAATCAAATTTTAAGTAATAATAAGTAATTTTTTGTACTTAAAAATACACAAAATTACATAAAACACCCAAATTGTCTAAACAAATACCCCCGATTTCTCGAGGGTATTTCTAATGCAAACAGCTAGTTATGGGCACAAAACTAATCCCAAGAATAGCCAGCTCCTATAGAAGCACCTAAACCTCCGCGTCCGTTGCCAGAGACATTGCCTTTCAGAATCCATTTGCCATTCTTAGTAACGGTTGAAACTCCGACTGCAAATCCTGTATGACCTTCATAAGTACTTCCTGACATGCCAACAACACTTTGACCTGGTCTATAAGCCTGTGGAAGCGTGCCAACCGCCATAGCCGTAGCTGTGCCAGCATTCGCATCCTGACGACTTGTTTCTATTTGACCTCTTAGCTCATTTCGAGTTTTTGTAAGCTGCCCGAAATTCGTTGCATCAGTAGGTTTCACGCCGTCAGCCACGTTGGCAATGGCTTTCCCACCCGCATCTATGCCATCTTTAGTCACACTCGGACCGTCCTTGATTTGAAGTCCCGAAGCATTCACGGTAACATCATCGCCGAACTCCGCAGACTCAAGGCCTGTGAGATTTTTCGATAAGCGAACTGCAAGCACTTGGTTTTCGCCGTCACCCTCAACCATCACGCCTACGTTAGGAGCCTTAGACAGTTTAGTAGCATCTTTCTGACCACCCGTGATTTTTACTGTGCTGTTTAGAGTTTTGTTGAGTGCCTTATCACCATCACCTTGGAAGCTCAAACCATCTTGCAATGTGGCAATATCCTCACTCACTCCATCTTTTCCTTTCACAGTAAGACGTGGTTTTTTAGCGGTTTTACCTAGGGCAGAAGCACCTTCTTTATTAACTGCGATTGTCGTAAAACTGCCATCCTCATTGGCAAGATCAATTTGACCATTGCCTTTTTCAGTGCCATTCTTACCATCACCACCTACTTTCATTGAACGAACTGATAGATCTTTCTTAAGGGCTACTTGTACTGTAGTTTTGCCTGAAGAATCTTTAGCCACCGTGGTTTGAATGTTTTTGCCAGCATCGAAGTCCGTAGTAGGCTTATCTTTATTATCTGCGTGACCTACGATATTAAGTTCTTTCACACCTTCAACTGGGTTTGCACCATCTTCGTCTGCTGGTTTATTCGCACCGACTTCAAGTGTTGAACCTGATGAAGAAGGTGTCGTTGAAAGTTTGACCGTCACTACTGTTTTGCCACCCTCCTGGGAAACTTCAGTAGTTAAACCTCCCTCACCTTTAAACTCAATCTCTGAATTAAGCGATGCATTTGCAGATTTAGTACCTGCAGTGATTTTGTACCCATCCGCCATCGTCGCTAAATCTGAACCATCCACTTGCATACGAGGTTTTTTGCTATCCGCAGCATCTCCCAATGCACCCGCACCATCAACAACTTTAATTGTGTGTTCTTTATTGTCAGCACCAATGATCGTCAGCATACCTGGAGTTGCAGGACCCATAGGATCACCAGGGTTAGCTGCAGGAGTACCAACTTTACCTAGTTTTAAGCCATTAAATTCTGGTGCTTTTTTGACTGCTATAGTGATTTTTTCGCCTTCAGCAAAAGTCATAATATTGTGACCATCATCAAATTTATTAAGGTCCACACCTGTACCGCCGATAGTGAGCGTTTTATTATCCTTATTTAGGGTTATGCCTGCGTTAGCATTGCCAACTTTATCGGTGTTACCCTTAAACACAAAGCTCTCAAGCTTACCAGCCCCAGCCGATGCTAAATCAGACACTATTTTTTCATTTAGAGCCTTAGCCACAGAGTACAATTGCGAGCCGTTAATCGCATCAGTACTATCAGCCGTAATCTGACCTGCAGCCACGTTCACGATTTGACGTGGTCCGACTTTAGCATCCGCAAGCTCGTAAGCATCCTTGAATTTGCCTTCAGCAATTTTTGTCAATGTAGCAAGGTCCAAGTCCTTGATATTTTCAGGAAGTTCAGCTGGTTTTGTGATGCCTCCATCGAGTAACCTTTTTTCAACCACCTCATTAGTGATTGTGCTCACATCAAATTGTGGGTCCTTTTTAAGTTCCTCCGCCTCAATCTCTTGACGCTTAGCCACAAATGCATCTGCATATTTCAAATTTTCGCTCAAGAAGTTTTGAACAAGGTCCTTTTGAGCGATCGCACGTGCAACCGTTAAATTAATAGTGTCTTTAGCTTGCGATTTGTCGGCGGCACCGACTGAAACCACACCAAATTTTTCGTTGGCAATGCCCGCAAATTCCGCTTTTAATGTCAAGAAATCAACTTGTGATTTTGTGAATGCCGTAGCTGCCTTGGATTCCGACATATTTCCCAGAATCACACTGTTTGCGTTGGCTACGGTTACATTGCGACCCAATACATATGTGCGGTCTGCAGTTTCTTCGATTGTATTGAAGTTACCGAATGCACCCGAAGAGTTAGAATTAACAATGTTTTTATTACCGTATGCGTATGCACTAGGCGATTTAACTTGGTTTGCGTAACCATATGCACCAGAATAGCGACCATTCACTTTGTTAGCATCACCAGTGGAGAAGCTCTGTGCCATAAATGATTCGTTATGACGACCCAGTGCTAATGAGCTTTCACCAAAGGCATGTGCAGTATCACCATAAGCACTTGATAGGAACCCATAAGCGTATGCTTGATAGCCAGAAGCGATTGCACGAGATTTAGTTGCATGAGCTTCTACCCCTAGGGCAACAGAATTTGACTCAGAAGCAATAGATTCATGTCCGATTGCTGTAGCAAAGTCGGCTGCTGCAATGTTCCTACTACCAAATGTATGGGCATTTTTACCAAATGAAGCATTTGCGTAACCCACTGCTGTACTGAAATTACCTTTCTCAGCATCAATTTGTTCTTTAGTGGGTTTTAGATAACCTACCAAGTTACTACTACCCAAGGCAGTAGCATTTCTAGCCATGGCTCTATTGAAAAACCCTAGTGAGGATGTTTTATCATCTTTAGACAGGTTGAATTGTCCTACAGCTAACGATTGATTTCCAAGTGCTAAGTTGTAATAACCTGAAGATAATGTTTTATCACCTACTGCGTAATTGTTATAACCCAAAGCTACTTGATACCCACCATAGACAGGCAGGTATGCGTTAGGTTTGTTTTGGTCATAGTCTTTATGTTTAGTTTTGTCTACGTTTAAATTTTCATGGGCTAAAAGAATATTAGTGTCTACGCCAAATACATTTAAAAATTTAAGTCTTTCACCATTCTCTGCAGAAATGCTTGTTCCATGAGTATTTCCAGATGCACCTGCAAAAACATCAAATTCATCTGATAATTCATAAATTGTTTCTTGTGTAGTTAGCTTGCCAGCTACGTTGTTGTTCCCGAAAGTGGATGAATTTATACCCAGTGATCTATTAGTTACCCCATAGGAATTTGAATAATCACCCAGTGCTACAGAATACAACCCTATTGCGTTAGCTTTAAAATTTGAATAAGAATAATATCCTAAAGCAAGTGATCGATTACCCTCAGCTGTTGAAAAATATCCACCTGCAAAAGACTGTTCACCTTTTGCTAAGTTCCTAGCTCCAATTGCTGTAGAATAAGTATTTAAAGCTGTGTTCCTATAACCCAATCCCGTTGCGTATGCTGCTGAAACATAGTTACGCACGCCAAGTGCAGATCCATTAATTACTGGTTGGGAATTACCTTTTAATATGAAAGGCGTTTCTTTAGAAATTCTATTTCCAAATCCAAGAATTGAAGCAAACTGTTGAACCGATACATTTTCCGTACCCACAAGTTGGGAATATTCACCTATAGATAAATTATCTCTACCAATTAATGTTGTATTGTAGCTTCTAGACTTATTGCCATAACCAATAGCAAGGCTGTACTGACCCAGTATAGTGTTAAAACTACCAAAAGCTATTGATCTATTGTTATAGTTGTTATTTGGATTGCTTAAACCTCCTTCGTCATCAACTATTTGCTTTTCTTGTGATTTAAGAGCTTCTCTCAGTTTTTTATCGAAATCGTCTACCTCATTTAATAAAATTTGACTCTTTAACAAGTTATCATTGCCAAGTGAGTCAATGTTAGAGTTATCCCATTTAAGTCCAGACGGTTTTTCAGTTTGGAATGAGTCAGCATAGTTGGTCATATTCTCTGATATTATTTGATCAAACTTAGCTATCTCTTCTGCTTTGTGCGTTCCTATATAATTAGAATCACCAATCATCATAGCACCTGTTGAATAATAGGTATGGTTTTGTGCACCAATTGCTATTAGGGAACCCCAAGCAATATTGTTATAACCAGACACTACGGATCGCGCTGAGGATTCTGTAAGATTTTTATACCCAGTTACTACTTGGTTCCGACCTAATGCATGGTTGGAAGTACCCATTACTATGGAATCAACTCCATCGATGTAATTGTCCAGACCAATTCCAATACTACCTGGGATAAATTCAGGATGTTTAGCTGGACTTTGAAGAAGCCTAAACTTATTAAGTGAACCTATAGCAATATTACCCACACCTTTGGCATCATTTTCTGCACCTATCGTTACTCCACCAAGGCTATGAGAATTATTATTTGTACCGATAACTACTTCATGATTTCGTGATGATATATTCTTATCACCTATGGCAATAGAAGATTCACCAAAAGCCGTATTCCTATGTCCTATACCGATTGATTTCCAACCAAATACGGCTGAATCTGTACCTATTGAAATTAAATCAGACCCCATTGTAAGTGCCTTATGGCCTAATGCAATATTGCGACCTACAGTGAATCCCTGCAATCTTTTATCTCCGTCAGCTTTTCTTTTGAGAAGATCTCTATTTGAAGCTAAATCTTCTGACGGACCATAAATTTCGACTATATAGTTTCTTACGTAACCCCTGGTTCTAATGTTACGTAATTTGTTTTGATCGAAGCCAATCTGTGTTTGACTACCTATAGAAATGGATTTATTTGTTAGTATGTTATTTTGAGTTCCAAATACAACTAACTCAGTTAGATTTTGACCGTCCTCTATATTTTTGACTGTGTTTTTCTTTCCGAGTACTACTGAATCTTGAAGTTTTGTAACTTGGTTTTCTTTTCCTAAAACCACGGAATCTGTAGCATCTGTCACGGTGTTTGTATTTGAAATTAAGTTGCCTTGTGCATTAAGTTGTGGTTGAGCTTGAGTTTGTGGATAGGCTACCCCACACATTGAAAGAAAGAACATTGCCACCATTGCAAGTTTTGATGTATTGGATTTTTTTCCGTGAGATTTTGTGTTTTCTGAGACGGCAACCCAAGCACCAAGGGTTTCGTTATATAAAGACTTATAAACCTTATTCATATGCACTCCAAGATTAGTATGAGGACGGAATTGAAATATTTTGAAAGGACTTGAAATAAGTCTTAAATTTTAGTAATAATTTGCAAGTTTTAGAAGTTCTTTATAACAAAAAACCCCATATTCTTTCGAATATGGGGCAAAAACGTAACAAAAGCTAAAGAATTAAATAACGCGAGCAGCCTCAACTAATTTAACTACTCTCCACGATTTATGTTTTGAGATTGGGCGACCTTCAGCGATTTCAACTGTATCACCTTCGTTATACTCATTATTCTCGTCGTGTGCTTTGTACTTATTTGTACGGATGATGATTTTGCCATAAAGAGGATGTTTTACGCGACGTTCAACTTGAACAACTACAGTTTTATCCATTTTATTGCTAACAACTTTACCGACTAATGTACGTTGAAGTTTTTTAGGTGTGTCTACTGAAGTAGCATCAGTAGACTGACTTTGAGTTTGGTTTTGTTCTGTCATGTCTATTTACCTGCCTTTTCAGTAATCAATGTACGAACACGAGCAATATCACGACGCACTTTGCCTAATTGGCTTGTGTTTGTAAGTTGCTGTGTGGCACGTTGCATACGTAAACCGAATTGTGCTTTAAGAAGCTCATCAAGCTCTTTTTTCAATTCAGCTACATCTTTAGAACGTAGTTCACTTGCTTTCATAAGAGCTCCTTAAGATAAATGGCGTGTTACGAATGTAGTAGAGATTGGCAATTTTGCAGCTGCTAAGCGGAATGCCTCTCTAGCTAGTTCTTCACTAACACCGTCCATTTCATATAACACTTTACCAGGTTGGATTTCTGCTACCCAGTACTCTGGGTTACCTTTACCATTACCCATACGAACTTCTGCAGGTTTCTGAGAAATCGGTTTGTCTGGGAATATGCGGATCCAAATACGACCACCACGTTTGATATGACGAGTCATAGCACGACGAGCCGCCTCGATTTGACGAGCAGTAAGACGACCGCGACCAGTTGCTTTAAGACCGAAATCACCGAAGTTAACGTTAGTGCCGCGAGTAGCAAGACCAGTATTACGACCTTTTTGCTCTTTACGATATTTTCTACGAGCTGGTGACAACATTTATTATTCTCCTTTTGCTTCCGCTTGCGGTTTAGCTTCAGCCTGAGCCTGTTCTTTAGCTTGTGGCTGATCCTTAGCTGCGGTCTGTGCCTGAGCTTGAGAGCTATCACCTTGAGCTTGAGCTTGTGAGTTTTCTGCTTGGGCTCCTGCAGCTTTACGTGCACGACCACGACCGCTAGGACGGCGCTGATCTTGGCGCTCACCACGTGGACGACGTGTGCGACGCTCCTCTTCACGAGAAACTGTCTCTACTGGAGCTTCACCGTTAGGTAGAAGATCGCCTTTGTAGACCCAAACTTTGATACCTAATAATCCATAAGTAGTTAATGCTTCAGAAGTTGCATAATCTACCATTGCACGTAAAGTGTGTAGAGGCACACGACCTTCACGATACCACTCAGTACGAGCAATCTCAATACCATTTAGACGACCAGAAGCTGCAACTTTAATACCCTGTGCACCTGCACGCATAGCATTTTGAATAGCACGTTTCATAGCTCTACGGAACATGATACGTTTTTCAAGTTGCTGTGCAATAGAGTCTGCAATCAGTTGAGCATCAACTTCAGGTTTACGGATTTCTTCAATATTTATATGAACAGGAACGCCCATAATTCTTTGTAAATCGGATTTAAGTGCATCGATATCATCTCCGCCTTTTCCGATAATCACACCTGGACGTGCTGTAAATACAGTAATACGTGCGTTTTTCTCTGGACGCTCAATAAGAACGCGACCTACAGAAGCTTGCTTAAGTTTGCGTTTAAGATATTCGCGTACACGAAGATCCTGTGCAAGCATAGTTCCAAAGTCTTTGTCCTCTGCGAACCAACGAGAATTCCAATTACGAGTAACCGCAAGGCGGAAACCGGTTGGGTGAACTTTCTGACCCATTATTGCTCCTTAGTGCCAACTTTGACCGTAATATGGCAAGTTTGCTTTTCAATGCGGTTGCCGCGACCTTTAGCGCGTGCGGAGAAACGCTTCATAGACTGTGCTTTATCCACGAATATAGTAGTTACTGTAAGTTCGTCGATATCTGCACCATTATTGTGCTCAGCATTTGCGATGGCAGATTCAAGAGCTTTCTTAAGAATGCCAGCAGCTTTTTTCTGAGTGAAGTTTAAGATATGCAAAGCTTGATCAACTTTTTTGCCACGGATTAAATCTGCAACAAGTCTAGTTTTTTGAGCTGATATATGTACTCCACGTACTATTGATGTAACTTCCATGGTTTACCTCTTAGCTTTCTTATCTGCTGCGTGACCTTTAAAGGTACGAGTGTGCGAGAATTCACCAAGTTTATGACCAACCATGTTCTCGTTTATATATACAGGAACATGCTGACGACCATTGTGAACAGCAATCGTTAGACCAATAAAGTCTGGCAATATAGTTGAACGACGTGACCAAGTTTTGATCGGTTTTTTATCTTTATTTTCAATAGCTACTTCAACCTTTTTAATAAGGTGAGCATCTACGAAAGGTCCTTTTTTAGTTGAACGTGACATTAAATACTCCCTTATTATTTACGCTTACGACGCGAAACAATCATGTTATCGGTACGCTTATTACTGCGAGTTTTGTAGCCTTTCGCTGGTGTACCCCATGGACTCACAGGCTCACGAGCTTCACCAGTACGACCCTCACCACCACCATGTGGGTGATCTACAGGGTTCATCGCTACACCGCGAACTGTAGGGCGGATACCCCTCCAACGCACGGCACCAGCTTTACCGATTTGACGTAGGCTGTGCTCACCATTACTCATCTCACCGATAGTTGCACGGCAATCGATATGAATTAGGCGTACTTCACCAGAGCGAAGACGAAGTTGTGCATAAACACCTTCACGTGCCATAAGCACCGCAGAAGCACCTGCTGAACGTGCGATTTGAGCACCCTTACCTGGTTGCATCTCAATGGCATGAACAGTAGTACCAACAGGGATATTACGAATCAACATAGTGTTACCCACGCGGATAGGAGTTTCTTTTCCTGATTCGATTTTATCACCCGCTTTAAGTCCGTTAGGAGCAAGAATATAACGACGCTCACCATCTGCATAGCAAACCAAAGCGATGTGTGCTGTACGGTTAGGATCGTACTCAATACGCTCAACTTTAGCTGGGATACCATCTTTATTTCTACGGAAGTCAATCACACGGTAGTGAGATTTATGACCACCACCACGATGACGTACAGTGATATGTCCATTATTATTACGACCAGAACTACGCTTTTTAGGCTCAAGTAAAGGAGCATATGGAGCACCTTTATGTAGGTCTGGATGCACGATTTTAATCATGCCACGACGACCTGCCGATGTAGGTTTAATCTTAACGATAGCCATCTTAGTTTACCTCCGCGAAGTCAAATTCTTGACCTTTTTTGAGTGACACATAGGCAATACGATTATCGCGACGACGACCCATAAAACGACCAGTACGCTTAAGTTTACCTTTGCGATTTAGTACGGAAACTGAATCAACCTCAACTTTAAATAACAATTCAACCGCATCCTTAATTTCAGATTTAGTAGCATCGGATGCCACACGGATAGCGATTTGAGGTTTAGAACCAGACTCAGCAACAAATGTAGCCTTCTCGGTTATTACAGGAGCAAGAATTACTTGCATAAGACGCTGCTGATACGCTTGTGATTTTGTATTTGTAGTACTCATGCAAACATCTCCTCTAACTGAGCGATAGCAGCTTTAGTAATCAACACCTTTTTGTAGTGAACTAAAGATAGTGGATCTGCATAACGCGGTTCTACAACTGCAACATGCGGAAGATTACGAGTGGCAAGATAAGTATTTTCGTCTAGGGAATCAGTAATGATTAATACTGAATCCAATCCCATATCTTTCAATCTAGCAGCCGCTTGTTTAGTTTTAGGTGAATCAAATGTAAACGTATCCACGACCGCAATACGATCCTCACGTGCTAATTGAGAGAAGATAGAACGGATACCTACACGGTACATTTTCTTATTTAATTTTTGTGAAAAATTCTCTTCTGGAGAATTTGGGAATGTGCGACCACCTCCACGCCACAACGGTGATGAAGTCATACCAGCACGAGCACGGCCAGTACCCTTTTGACGCCATGGTTTTTTAGTAGTGTGCTTAACTTCTGAGCGATCCTTTTGAGCACGATTTCCGCCACGAGCATTTGCTTGATATGCAACTACTAACTGGTGAACAAGTGCTTCATTAAATTCGCGACCGAAAATAGCATCAGAAGCAGAGATAGTTTCGCTTGATTGTCCCTGATCATTGATTAGCTTAAGATCCATTATTTAGCTCCTTTTGCTACCATTTTGATTGCAGGCAAAACAACGATATCGGAATTTTTGTGACCAGGAACCGCACCTTTTACTAATAAAAGACCACGCTCTGCATCCACGCGAACGATATCTAAATTCTGAACTGTACGAGTAACATCACCCATATGACCAGACATGCGCTTACCAGGGAAAATACGACCTGGATCTTGTGCTTGACCGATGGAACCTGGCACTCTGTGTGAACGAGAGTTACCGTGTGATGCACGCTGAGCACCAAAATTATGGCGCTTGATAGTACCAGCAAATCCCTTACCGATTGTGGTACCCTGTACGTCAACTTTCTGACCTACCTGAAAAACGCTATCAACAGCAACAACTGAGCCAGCTGAAAATTCAGCAGCTTTAGCTGGATCTAGACGGAATTCTTTTAAGATTGAGCCAGCTTCAACGCCAGCTTTTGCGTAATGGCCTGTCTGTGCTTTATTAACTCTAGAAGCACGACGAGTACCGTATGCGACTTGGACCGCAGCATATCCATCAGTCTCGACCGATTTAACTTGAGTCACGCGGTTGTTTGATACATCAAGCACAGTCACAGGGATAGACTCTCCCTCATCTGTGAATATACGCATCATACCAACTTTACGACCCAATAGACCAAGACGATGAGCAGCCTTAGGTGCTACATCTTTAGACAAATTGTTAGTCATTTTTTTCTCCAAAGCCCCTAACTACGATTGGTTAAGGGAGTTTTATATGTACCCTTTTTGGGTAATTTTCTATTTTTGCATAAATTTAAGGGGAATTCAAGGCTTAACCTTTGATTTTGTTGTTATTTTCTATCTTTGGCAATGTTTTTGCGACTGCAATTTCTAACCGTTCCACATCTGGAGTTTGTTCAATCATTTTAATATCAGACATATCCTTAGCAGATTTTGTAGACAAGGCTTTAAATCGCTCCACCTTGCCGTATAACCCCTGCTGCCCGACAAGACTTGTAACGCCTGAATTGTAAGATTTAGTGGCTGTCGATAGAGCATTGCCAACCTTATGGTAATGCTCACAAAACACAGCAAGTTGATTGTATATATCCATTGCCTTGTTCACTATTTCCTGTGCCTGCTCATCGCTTTTTACAAGTTTCCAAATATTTGCGACCGTTTTAAGAGTTGGCAATAATGTCGATTGCGACACCAATACAACGCCCTTGTTATATGCCTCTACAAACATTTGCGGATACTGCTGAAGAACAAGTGTGTAGGCCGCTTCTATAGGCATAAACATGAACACAAAGCCAATCGACTGCTTCCCAAGGCTCTTGAGATTTGCGTAATCCTTTTCGGAGAGGGATTTTACATGATCCTTGACGGCTTTAACGTGCAATTGAATATGAGTTTGAGTCTGTTCAGGGTTCTCACTTGCTAAGGCTTCTTGATAGGCGTTGAGCGAAACCTTACTATCGATAACTATAAAACGCTCATCAGGGAGGTGAACAATAAAATCTGGTATTGCTTTTGTACCCTCATCGGTAGTAGCTCTAGTCTGAGCCTCATACTGAACACCTTTTTCTAGTCCGGCATTTTGTAGCAATGTCTCGAGCTGCATCTCACCCCAGTTACCTAGGATTTTTTTATTTCCTTTAAGAGCTGCGGCCAAATTACTAGCTTCCGTACTCATCTGAATCCCTAGGTTTTTGACCATCTCGATTTGGGTTTTAAGAGATGAGAATTCTGTAGTATTCTGCGTTTGAGCATCGTTTACGCGCTTTTGGAAAATATTGATTTGCTCACGAAGTGGCAATAGTATTGAGCCTAGAGATTTAGTACTTTGCTCAGAAAATTCTTTCGATTTTTGATCTAGAAAACGATTCGATAAATTTTCAAATTCTGTGGACAAATGTTTACGTGCTTCTTCGAATTGCTCTTTTTGAGATCTAAGATTTTCTTGTGCCGTCGCTTTTTCATAGTCAAGCTGCTCTTTTAACGACTTGGATTCGAGAGATGATGCTAGAATCTGCTTTTCGAGGTCTTTTGTTTGCATAATAGTCAGTTCATGAGCCTGTTGCATGCGGTCACGTTCAGCTTTTAAATCGTTAGTTTGCGCCTCGAGTATCTCGTATTTTGATTTAACCGCTGCCAGTGTCTCAGCCAATTCGTCGCGTGTGGCATTTAGTTGTTGTGTTTCTTGCTTTAAAACTTGAATATCCTGAGTGTCCTCTGTGGCCTTATGCTCAAGAACAGCTAAACGTGTGGCTTTTGAAGCATTGCGCCCCAAAGCGAAAAGCCATAAAACAAAAAACACAACCGCCCCAATCGCTAGATATAATGCGAATGGAGCGAGTGCAGATGATAGATTTTGTAGTGTAAATGAGTCCATTGAATCCTTAGAATGCAGGAACAACAGCTCCTTTGTACTTATCGTTAATGAACTTCTTAACTTCTTCGGTTTGAAGTGCCTTAACTAGAGCTGCAACTTCGGGCTTATCTTTGTTATCCGGACGGGCAACGACTAAATTTGCGTACGGAGATTCAGCACCCTCTAAGTATACCGCATCTTGCACAGGGTTAAGACCTGCTTCAAGTGCATAATTAGCATTAATTACTGCAAGATCCACATCAGCAAGTACGCGTGGCAATGTAGCTGCTTCTATCTCTTTGAATTTCAATTTAAGATCATTTTTTACGATATCACGAGTTGTTGATAAGATATTTTTTGGATCTTTCAGCTCAATCAAGCCATTAGACTGAAGAAGCAATAACGCACGAGCACCGTTTGATGGATCATTAGGTATCGCAACGACCGCACCTTTTTTCAGAGCTTCGCCTTTTTTAATTTTTTTAGAAAAGGCACCAAGTGGCTCTACGTGCACATTGCCAACTGGAACTAAATCAGTTTTATGCTCTGCATTGAATGAATCAAGATACGGTTTATGCTGGAAGAAGTTAACGTCGATTGCTTTATCCGCAACTTGTTGGTTGGGCTGAATGTAGTCAGTGAATACTTTTATATCCAAATCCACACCATCTTTAGCTAGTGTAGGTTTTACAAACTCAAGCAATTCTGCATGTGGAACAGCAGTTGCAGCGACGGATAATTTCTCTGCGTTAGCCCCACCAATAGAAGCGATTGCGAATACACCAGCAGTTAAAATTTTCTTTAATGTTTTCATATAAATTCTCCAAATTATTTTCTACTTAATTTATTTACAAAGTGATCTCCTAACATCTGAACACCTTGAACTAGTAAAACTAAAATCACTACAGTTACTATCATCACATCCATTTGATATCGCTGGTACCCGAAACGTATCGCAATATCACCGAGCCCGCCGCCACCGATTACACCTGACATTGCAGAATAACCGATTAGAGAAATTGCAGTTACTGTAATCGCTGCCAAAATCCCTGTCCAGGCTTCGGGCAAGAGCGACATTCGTACTGTCTGCAATGTGGTTGCACCCATCGATTTCGCAGCTTCGCTTATGCCTGGGTCGAGCTCACGTAGGGCGTTTTCTACAAGGCGTGCAAAGAACGGCACGGCACATACAACTAATGGAACTACTGCACCTGCAACGCCCAGTGCACTTCCAACCACAAAGCGTGTAAACGGGATAAGCACAACAAGCAAAATAATAAACGGTACAGACCTAAAAATATTAACAATCAAGGAAAGAACTTGATACACAGGCTTATTTTCTAGGAGTTGCTTTTCTGAGCTTAGGAACAAATAAACTCCAAGGGGCAAGCCTAATAATATCGTGAATAGAAGCGACCATCCCGTCATAAGCAATGTATCAATGGTAGCTTCAAGGATCATGTCCCAATCGATTTCAGACCAATTCATGATTTCAATACCTCCACATCAACATTACGTTTTTCGAAAAATTGTTTTAATTGTGTAATTGAGTTTTGCGATAGGCCGTGAGAGACCTCATTTAATGTAGCTTGCGACTCACTTGTGTTATTTTGTGGGTTTTTTGGCCTAGCCTGTCCTTCTGAAACAGTAATCACCATCTGACCAAACGGTGTATCTTTAATAAACCCAACCGACCCTTGTAAGATACTGAACTCTAGATTTAGTTGCGACACTAGATGGCTCAACAATGGCTCTACCGCCGTCTTTCCGTGATATGTAAGTCTAATCACAGTATCGTGAATGTCAGAATCGAATTGTTGCCAACTTTCATTATCCACACCGCTCTCAGAAAGCAACGCCTTCGTAGTCTCATGTTGCGGGTGCAAAAATACATTTACTACATCACCCTGCTCCACAATCAAGCCCTTATCGATAACCGCCACCTCATCGCACAAATTGCGCACAACATCCATACTATGCGTAATAAGTACGATAGTGATGCCCAGTTCTTTATTAATTTTATTTAGCAATGCAAGAATCGACTTTGTAGTCTCAGGATCGAGTGCACTAGTCGCCTCATCACAGAGCAAAATCTCTGGCTGCGTTGCCAATGCTCTCGCAATCCCTACGCGCTGCTTCTGCCCGCCCGACAACTGTGACGGGTATTTGTGCACATGCTCTTCCAGCCCCACTAATTTAAGCAAGTGATTCGCCCTTTCAATAGCCTGCGATTTCGGAGTGCCTGCTATTTTGAGCGGATACAGCACATTGTTAAGCACGGTCTGCGAAGAAAGTAAATTAAAGTGCTGAAACACCATGCCAATTTTTTGACGCAGTTTTCTGAGCTGGCTATCGGAAGCATTAGTGTAGTCTTGACCATTAATCAATACACGACCCTCGGTTGGCTTCTCTAGCAGATTAATCATACGGATAAGGGTACTTTTTCCCGCACCCGAGCGTCCAATAATCCCGAAAACCTGCCCACGCTTGATTGTGAGATCAACGCCCTGCAATGCGTGGAGTGCTTTCTCTTTCGTGTGAAATGATTTTTTTATTCCTCTTAGTTCAATCACTTTTCGATGACCTTTTGTTTTTGTATGTGTTTATATTAATAGATTGAGGTTAATAAAAAACCTTATGTTTATAACTATTGGTTATAAAACAAAACGATGCCTGCACGGGCTCTCGTTATATTTGTTGGGTTGGCAATGCTTCTGTTTTCCGCACTTTACGTCAGTCACGCGGAATATAAGAATCAGTCAGTCCCACTTTAGGATACACCAATTTCATTATAGATAATAGTTTTACGCGTAACCACACGTTAGAGGACAGTTCAAGTTGCAGTTGGCAATGATCATGATCTTGATCTGAAGTACATTCGTTAGCTTCCGCCCACTTAGTCAAGGTTTCTGCATAATCAAAATGTTCAGATTGGAAATCGTATTCATTTAGGATTTTGATAAACCCAATCATCTCATAGTTCAATTTTCTAAGATGTTGGTTATACCCTTGAATATCTTGAGATTCCCACTCTTCATACTCCTTCGGATTTTGCCTTACTATATTTAAAATTTCATCTAAGGAATTTTCAACAGAAATTTTATCGATGAGGGCATTATTTCCAAAGAATTCAAGCTCTAAACTAGAGAAGGAGATTTGCTTAAAAATTTTCTTATTTGCTTCTATTAGCAAATTTTGAATTAGATCCAAACATGCGGTTTCTGCTACACATAGTTGATCGCTTAGCTTCTCAAATCCAGTCCAGATCTTTGAGAAAATTTTCTCAAGGTCATGTGATTTGAACTCACTGTGGGTATTTATTCTTTCAGCCACAATTGGCAACGAGTATACTATTAACTTTTTTATGATTGGTAGTGCGATGTTATTTGGTGCTGCAATGCCATCAGAGGTTTTGCGATTTTTGAGAATTTGAGCAAAGCTATTTTCTAAATCTAAATGGCACAATGTTTGTTCAAGATGATAGCCATTTTTATTTGACTCCTGACCTGATGAATGGATGGTCATTAAATCACAAATATTTTTTGAAAGCTCATCCCACTCTTTGTATATTGTTGCCTGGTGATGGTTATTTAATTTTTGTAGATATTTATGATTGTTTTGATGAATGTTATCTAGCTCTGAGTCCAAGCATTCCAGTGAACTTTCTATGGGTTGTAAGTCGTAGCAATATTCAGTAGGCTCAGCCAAAACGGGCTTTGGTACTAGTCCGAAACTCAGCAATATAGCCACGTGTGATAGAAATTTCATTTAAGGCTCCGCCCTGAGAAATGGAATTCTTTTTCTGTTCTTTTCGTACCGCTTAATCTTTGGTAAACCTTCTAAGTAATTTGCAAATTTAGATTCACTAAAATTAACTTTTATAAGTTTAATTATGTCTTCCTCACTCAAGACACCTTGATATCTCATATCAACTAACAAAGTACGAACTTTTTTACTCAAATGGTTCCATGTATAAATTTTCGGAATATCTTTTTTTGATATGCTTGTAACACAGCCTTATCAAAAAAATTTATGGTTTTCTTCTCAATATTTTGATGAGCAATCTTGAATAAATTTATCTGTTATTCATGGCTAATTTCGCCAACTAAAATTCTATTCTTTTTAACGAAACTTCGGGCTACTCCCCCTATAAACTTCACTCCATTACTAATTATTTGTGCTTATGCTAGAGGTATTCCTGAATTGTTTAAATCGGTTAATAAGTCCTGTCTTTCCCGTTCCCCTAAATCATAACCTCTGCCAATCGTAACTCCAGAATTTGTGTATTCAGGGGAGTGAAGTATTCTAGAAAAATAAGGGCTCAAATAAAAATCATTTCCTCAGAATCAAACGTCAATTGACCAATGTCTACTCTCAGAGGACCATGAGAATAATGAGTAGGAATGAATACCCCCAAAGGAAGACTCTCTACCATTTTTTTAAATGTCGAACTTTGATTACTTACAATTTTTTCATTATAGATTCCGTTATTTTTTTGAAATTCTAGTAAAAGTTCTTGTGTTTTAATACCAAATACACCATCTACTGTTAAATTTTCATTTAGTATTTCATTAAGAATGATTTGAACCATTCCCACATCCATGTAAAAATTGGTAGCATCTACTCCAACAGTTTTTCTAAGTTTAATAACCCTCATATTCCTCTCCATTTAACTATGGGTTATCTTAATCAACATTATTTACATTAAAATAATAATAAAAAACGAGTGCTTTGTGGGCACTCGTTTATTTGTAATTTGAGGGTGGCAATATTATCGTGACTATCATTTAGCTCACATACCGCCAATTAATACAGCTTCTTACTGAAGTGCAATCTCCACATTCACGCCTGCTGGTAGATCAAGGCGCATCAATGCATCTACAGTTTTATCTGTAGGGTCAACGATATCCATAAGTCTTTGATGTGTGCGGATTTCGAACTGGTCACGCGAAGTTTTGTTTACGTGAGGAGAACGAAGCACGTCATAACGCTTGATACGAGTAGGAAGAGGTACAGGACCGTGAACTACAGCACCTGTGCGTTTTGCTGTATCAACGATTTCAGCCGCAGATTGGTCGATAAGTTTATAGTCAAACGCTTTTAAGCGAATGCGAATTTTTTGGTTTTTCATTTATTGTTTTACCTTAAAAGAACGTAAAAAAGAACAATTTCAAAAGAACAGAATTTGATATTGTAAGATAATTTGTAAGGCTCTGTAAAGAGATATAATGTAAAATCTAAGAAAACATTGCCACTGACTTAAAAATTACAACACCCAAAAAGTACAATTTAATGAACAAAATTTTTGAATGGTTCGAGAGCCTCATAAATCCATATCCTCCTGAGGAGCCAGAGCTTCAAAAGGGTGGGCTCTTCGCTTTTATATGGCATAACACAAAGGGTATGCACTTGGCATTGCTTGCGTTATTGGTGTTGTCTGTCATCATAAGCGTCCTCGAGGCGATGATGTTTCAATTTACGGGTCTTATCGTCGATTGGATGAGCCATATCCCTGTGGGCGAACTATGGCAGGAAAAATCTTCAGAGCTGATTTGGATGCTTGTGGCGATGCTTATCTTCGGTGTCACTACTGTCTGTGCCGAGTTACTGGAGGATCAGGCGTTTGCTGGGGCTTTTCCGATGCGATTGCGTTGGAATTTTCATCGGATTATGCTCGGAAAAAGCTACTCATTCTATCAAAACGAATTTGCTGGTCGCCTTTCTGCGAAGGTGCTACAGACGGCTTTAGCAGTACGTGAAACTGTGATGGAATCTATTAATATCGTCGTCTACGCTTTGGTACTTGGTGTATCGGCGGTCGTTTTGTTATCGCAATTTAATGCTTATCTGATATTGCCATTTGTGGTGTGGTTTGCCCTTTATTTTGTGGCTGGTTATTACTTCATTCCAAAACTTGCTAAGTATTCGCAAATGCAAGCCGATGCGAGAAGCATGATGACAGGGCGTATTACAGATGCATACGCTAATATTCAGACGGTCAAACTTTTCTCTCACACCTCACATGAAGTTGGATACGCACAGGAGGCAATGGACGAGTTTTTAGTTACTGTTCATAAGCAAATGCGTATTATTACTCTAATGCGGATGAGCATAAACTGGCTGTTTATTGCTTTGCTGATTGCAACTTTTGGTTTGAGTTTTCATTTGTGGGCTAAGGGGGCTCTAACTATAGGTGGACTGGCTGCGGCTTCTGCCTTTGTGTTTCGCTTATATGGCTTGTCTCACTGGATTATGTTTTCGTTTGCAAGGTTCTTGGAAAATATCGGGACCGCCCAAGATGGCATGAGGACCTTACGTACGCCCGTAACTGTTCAGGATCGTGCAGATGCTGGTGATTTGGTTGCGGATCGCGGAGACATCGAATTTGTGGATGTCGATTTTTCATATGACCGTGACAAGCCATTGTTTGAAGATTTTAATTTGCATATTAAGCCAGGCGAGAAGGTTGGTCTAGTTGGTAGAAGCGGTGCGGGAAAATCGACTTTGACGAATTTATTGTTACGTTTCTTCGATATTCAGGATGGACGGATTCTTATTGATGGGCAGGATATACGTGATGTTACGCAACATAGTCTTCGTTCACAAATCGGGTTGGTTACGCAAGATACATCGCTGTTGCATCGCTCTGTGCGTGAGAATATTATGTATGGTTGCGACAAGTCAAGCGAGAATGAGGTTTTGGCTGCTATCGAAAAGGCTTCGGCGAGCGATTTTATTGCCACATTGCGTGATATGAAGGGACGCAAAGGATTAGATGCATATGTTGGTGAACGTGGAGTTAAGTTATCAGGAGGTCAACGCCAACGCATTGCCATAGCACGAGTTTTACTGAAAGATGCACCTATACTGATTCTGGACGAAGCCACGAGTGCTCTTGACTCTGAGGTGGAGGCCGTGATACAGGAAAATCTGAATCGACTGATGGAAGGCAAAACTGTGATTGCGATTGCTCATAGGCTTTCTACGATTGCTGCTATGGATCGGCTGATTGTGATGGATGGTGGACGAATCGTAGAGGAAGGCACTCATCAGGAGCTACTGGAGCGAGGCGGGATTTATGCTAATCTGTGGAATCGTCAGAGAGGTGGCTTTTTGGATTTGGATTAGATTGTGGCTCGGGCGGGCTAGAACTGGGGGCGTTAGAACATAATGAAAATATAACCTCACGCCATTCCAAAGTTGATAACTCCAAAAGAGCTCGCCTCACAACTCGATTTGCAAAAAGCTTAAAAGCCTGTGCCACAGTTAATCCATATTCTTTTAAAACCTGTGCTAAAGCTTCCCTAGCTTCAGAATCAAAACTCATAAAAATTATTACTCATTTTTTTCACCTTAAAATAATAATGAACTAAAAAGCATTCATAACGATTAAATAAAGTTTTGTGAATCACATCAAAAATAAGCTGTATAAAATAACACAATAAAAAAGGGTCTCATAAGAGACCCTTCTAGCTATGTACATAGCGAGCACCTCTCGGCACTCAATATTCAACTATTACTTAGTGATTTTAGCAACGACACCAGCACCGACTGTACGACCACCTTCACGGATAGCGAAGCGAAGACCTTCCTCCATCGCGATTGGGCTGATTAACTCAACGTCCATCGATACGTTATCGCCTGGTAGCACCATCTCTTTATCTGCTGGCAATGTAATCGCTCCTGTCACATCTGTTGTACGGAAGTAAAACTGCGGACGGTATCCTTGGAAAAATGGTGTGTGACGTCCACCTTCTTCTTTAGATAGAATATACACCTCTGCTGAGAAGTTAGTGTGTGGCTTGATTGTACCTGGCTTAGCCAATACTTGACCACGCTCTACATCCTCACGCTTAGTACCACGAAGTAGCAATCCTACGTTATCCCCTGCTTGACCTTCATCAAGTAGCTTACGGAACATCTCTACACCTGTACATGTAGTCTTCGCTGTCTCACGAATACCTACAATCTCAATCTCTTCGCCTACTTTAATAACACCACGCTCAATACGACCTGTAACCACTGTACCACGACCTGAAATTGAGAACACGTCCTCTACTGGCATCAAGAACGTACCATCTACTGCACGCTCTGGAGTTGGAATGTATGTATCCAAAGCTTCTGCTAATTTTAATATAGCCTCTTTTCCTAATGGACCCTCATCTCCCTCTAGAGCTAACTTAGCTGATCCCTTAATTATCGGTGTGTCATCACCTGGGAAATCATACTTAGATAAAAGCTCACGAACTTCCATCTCTACTAACTCTAATAGCTCCTCATCATCTACCATATCCGCTTTATTTAAGAATACGATAATGTAAGGTACGCCTACTTGACGTGATAGTAGAATGTGTTCACGTGTCTGTGGCATAGGACCGTCTGCTGCTGAGCATACCAATATAGCTCCATCCATCTGTGCAGCACCTGTAATCATGTTTTTTACATAGTCAGCGTGCCCTGGGCAGTCTACGTGTGCATAGTGACGTGTAGCTGTCTCATACTCTACGTGGGCTGTATTAATAGTAATACCACGTGCACGCTCCTCAGGGGCCGCATCAATTGCTGAATAGTCTTTCGCTTCACCACCGTACATCTTTGACAATACAGTCGTAATCGCTGCTGTCAATGTTGTTTTTCCGTGGTCTACGTGACCGATTGTACCTACGTTTACGTGCGGTTTGGTACGTTCAAACTTCTCTTTAGCCATATTAAATAAATTCCAAAATTAAAATTATAAAAATTTAAAAAAACAAAATTTTAAATATAAATCGTTACAAAATTACGAATAAGCAAAGCTTATTTCGCACGTGAACTAATCACTTCCTCAGCTACATTTTTAGGAGCTTCAGCATAATGCTTAAATTCCATAGTGTAAGTAGCACGCCCTTGTGTTAGTGAACGAAGGTTAGTTGCATAACCGAACATTTCAGCTAGAGGAACTTCTGCTTTAATTGATTTGCCACCACCTGCCATATCGTCCATACCTTGAACCATACCACGACGAGAAGATAGGTCTCCCATCACAGTACCTGCATAGTCTTCTGGAGTTTCAACTTCAACTGCCATCATAGGTTCTAGAAGAACTGGAGATGCACGACGCATACCCTCTTTGAAAGCCATAGAAGCAGCCATACGGAATGCGTTTTCGTTTGAGTCCACGTCATGGTAAGAACCGAATGTCAATGTAACTTTAACGTCTACTACTGGATAACCAGCAACTACACCAGAAGATAGAGTTTCTTGAATACCTTTATCTACCGCAGGGATATATTCACGAGGAACTACACCACCTTTAATTTCATCAACGAATTCGTAACCTTCACCACCAGGTTCCATAGGTTCTAGTTTTAAAACTACATGACCATATTGACCGCGACCACCTGATTGTTTAACAAATTTACCTTCAACGTCAGTAACTGTTTTACGTATAGTTTCACGATAAGCAACTTGAGGTTTACCTACGTTAGCTTCAACGTTAAACTCACGTTTCATACGATCAACAAGAATCTCTAAGTGAAGCTCACCCATACCAGAGATAATTGTTTGACCAGATTCCTCATCCGAGCGAACACGGAATGAAGGGTCTTCCTGAGCTAAACGTGAAAGAGCTAAACCCATTTTTTCTTGGTCAGCTTTAGATTTAGGTTCTACCGCTTGAGAAATAACTGGTTCTGGGAATTCCATACGTTCAAGAACGATAGGAGAAGAAACATCACATAGAGTTTCACCAGTTGTAACCTCCTTAAGACCAACAACCGCGGCAATGTCACCTGCAAGGACTTCTTTTATCTCTTCACGATTGTTTGCGTGCATCTGAAGGATACGACCAATGCGCTCTTTTTTGTTTTTAACTGAGTTAAGTACAGTATCACCAGAATTTAAAACACCAGAATATACACGGATAAATGTAAGTTGACCTACGAATGGGTCAGTCATAAGTTTAAATGCAAGAGCAGAGAATTTCTCTTTGTCGTCTGCTTTACGCTCAGCTTTATTTCCGTCTGCATCTTCACCTTGAACTGGAGGGATATCAACTGGAGATGGCAAGAAATCAAGCACTGCATCAAGCATGCGTTGTACACCTTTATTTTTGAAGGCTGTACCACAAAGCATAGGTTGAATTTCGCAGGCTATAGTTCTTGTGCGTAGAGCCTTAATAATATCTTCTTCAGAAAGATCACCTTCCTCAAGATATTTATCCATAAGTTCTTCGCTACTTTCAGCAGCTGACTCAACCATTTTTTCACGCCACTCTTTAGCTGAAGCTTCTAACTCAGATGGGATATCAATGTAATCAAATTTTGTACCTTGGCTTGCTTCATCCCAAATAATTGCTTTCATTTTAATTAGGTCAACAACACCTGAGAATGTATCCTCTGCACCAATAGGGATTACGATAGGTACTGGATTTGCGTTTAAACGTGCTTTTAATTGATCGTAAACTTTAAAGAAATTTGCACCTGTACGGTCCATTTTGTTTACGAACGCTAAACGTGGCACATTGTATTTATTAGCTTGACGCCACACTGTTTCGGATTGTGGTTGAACACCACCCACTGCACAATAAACCATGCAAGCACCATCAAGAACACGCATAGAACGCTCAACCTCAATTGTGAAGTCAACGTGTCCCGGAGTATCAATAATATTAATACGGTGTTCAGGGTAGTTACCGCCCATACCACGCCAGAAAGCAGTAGTTGCCGCTGAAGTAATAGTAATACCACGCTCTTGCTCTTGTTCCATCCAGTCCATGGTAGCTGCACCGTCATGAACCTCACCGATTTTGTGATTTACACCAGTGTAGAACAAGATACGTTCTGTAGTTGTAGTTTTACCAGCATCGATGTGAGCTGAAATACCGATATTACGGTAGCGATTGATTGGGGTTTTACGAGCCATTTGAAATAGGTCCTATGATTACCAGCGGAAATGTGAGAATGCTTTGTTAGCTTCTGCCATACGGTGGGTGTCTTCGCGTTTTTTCATAGCGGCACCACGACCTTCAGAAGCATCAATTAGTTCACCTGCTAAGCGAAGGTCCATAGATTTCTCACCGCGTTTCTTAGCAGCTTCACGCACCCAACGCATTGCAAGAGCTAGGCGACGAACTGGACGAACTTCTACAGGTACTTGATAGTTAGCGCCACCTACACGACGGCTTTTAACTTCAACGATTGGTTTTACATTATTAATAGCAGTATTAAAAACTTCTAGTGGCTCTTTACCTGTTTTTGATTGAATTTGATCAAGAGCACCATATACGATACGCTCTGCAACGGCTTTTTTACCGGAAAGCATAACAACGTTCATAAATTTAGCTAGTTCTACGCTTCCGAATTTTGGATCAGGTAGAATTTCGCGTTTTGGGACTTCGCGACGACGAGGCATAATTAAAATTCCTTTTTTGTGTCAATTTCAGTTGAACCACTTTCGTGGCCATGGTTGCCTAATAACAAGGACAACCCCTTACATACCGCAGAAAATTTCACGCAGCTGCGGCTGCACTATAAAATGCACTATGATACAGAGCAAATATGAACTAAATAAGTAAATGATTACTTTTTAGGTTTTTTAGCACCATATTTAGAGCGAGCTTGTTTGCGGTCTTTAACGCCTTGAAGGTCAAGAGCACCACGAACAATGTGATAACGTACACCTGGCAAGTCTTTAACACGACCACCACGGATTAGAACAACACTGTGCTCCTGAAGGTTGTGACCTTCACCGCCGATGTATGAAATTACTTCATAGCCATTAGTAAGACGAACTTTAGCCACCTTACGCATAGCAGAGTTTGGTTTTCTTGGAGTAGTGGTATACACACGAGTACATACACCGCGACGTTGTGGGCAGTTTTCAAGAGCTGGGCTCTTACTTTTCATAACGGCAGTTTCACGTGGTTTACGCACTAACTGATTGATAGTAGGCATGCTTATCCTTTAAATATTGTTATTAATCTTTAAATAAAGACGGCCCTTTAAAATTTAAGGACCTACTCATTCATGAGTAAATAGGTATAAAAAAACATACTAGTAAAATTTACTAGTAAGCCCACTAAATTAACACGTATTTGGCAATGAGTCAATAATTAAAGGGCAGATTTTGTACTAAAAACAAACAGTTAAGGATTTATTAGCTCTTCTAGACCTAAATTATGAAATGCCTTATATGTGGTGGCAATGAATAAGTAATCCATCCAGTTTTTAATAACACCCTCTATTAGTAATTTGCAATTGGAAGAATTTGGATCACACACATATTCTCTAGTTTCTGATATTGAATCTAGAATTTGATGCATCTTTGCATCTAAGTTAGAAAAATTATCTCTTTCATTAATGGAAAGTGCCTTTAGATTTAGTTCTATAAGACTTGTTTCATAAGACAATTTTTCCCTTAATGAATTTAATCTTTTGAGATAACCTGGGTCTTGTGAATGACTTTTGTCAGAAAACTCATCCAAAATAATTTTTGAATGATATGACATTAGGTAATGACATGTCGCACCCAATGTATCCTTTTGGTTATGCCCATTATAAATTTCGGCTAACAAAAGGCAGATCTCATTGCCAAATAAATTATTTTTTTCGATTATTGTTTCTACGACTTTTTGCTCATCTTTATTATGAGTGGCAATAAATTCAGTTAAGTTTTTATCTAAGACTTCTTTAATTTTCGAATTACTATCTTCTACGCAATTTTGAAAGTCCACTGCACCAGAATTTGCCTTGCAATTACTCTCATCCAAAAATATGAGAGCATTCTCGTAAGGCGAGCCAATAATATCTGGAACTTGAAACTCAACAAAAACCGAAGAAATGTAATGATCCAAAATAATATCAACATAAGATTCCAACATGGTCAGATATGAATCTAAACATTCGCCTGTTTTTTCGTTATGTGCACAGATAGTATTTTCAAGCTCATTGAAACTAGAAAGCACCTCATCAAATTGTTTTTCTTTGCTTTCAGATTGTGAATAATGGGCAACCAAATTTAGATACTTCTTCAAAATGGCAATTTTTATTTGTAACTTTTGTGAATAAACAAGTTCTTTTGATAATTGATTTTGAGTTTTCTCTAAGTAGGTTAGATTTTCTACGAATCTATAATTAAGTTCGTACAAGCAAGTAATAAAATTCAGATCAAATTCTAAGTCTTTTATTTCGATCTCATCCAAATATGGCACTGCGAGTTCGCACCCCCTCTTACTAAACCCTCTCCAATACTTTTTTATATTGCCTTTCGTGGTCTCTGTTAACTTAGTGTACTGGATTTTTTGGTCTCTAATTTTCTCAATACTCTTTAAATTAGTGGCAAAGCAATCGTCTACTTCACCTTTCCAATAGAATTTAGTACAAACATTTTCAACTTCACTGATATTGGGTATTTCGTGAGCTGCGATGCCTTTCAGTGAAATTGTGAGTAAACAAAATATGGTGGCAATGATGTTTTTCAGTGTCATGGCGATTGTGATAAGAGACCTAGTTTTGGCAATAGCATTCTCTTAGTCATAAAATACACATTCCTTAGCCAGTCGTTGTGATACTTTTGCCATGCTAATTGTCTTCGTTCATTAAATGATTTTGTTGATATTTTATTCCACAAGATTATTGCCTGTTTGAAAGCGGAATAATTAAAATCGGGTTCAATACGCATATTTGTTTTACCAAGTGTTTCGTAATTGATATCAATCATACTTAGAAAAAATATAGTTTTTGCTTGCTCATATTCAATTGCATTTTTGTATTCATTTTTTGTGATTAAGTACTCATTAAACTTCTTTGTGCTAAAGCCCTCTATATAAGCAGAAGTATCAGAAAATTTCACGGTTTTGTTCTTTTCATAAATTTCAGAAATGCTATCAATAAATTCGTTTCTAAATTTTGTATACAACGCCCTTAAGTTTTGATTAAACGATAATTTGCTACTTTTCAAGCAACTAGCATTTTTACTAAATTTTCAAAGGGTCTCATATGAGCGGTTCCATTTAACAATAAGCTCACTGAACAGTTTTTGAATTTTATCTTTAGTGTAGGATGTATACAATCCCAATTCTATGCCTAGGATTGGTATGTATGAATTTAGGGTACTAATTAAATATTCATTAATAAATTCACCGTTATGATTTTCTAAATCACGAGCTGGCGAATAGCTATTATCTAATGAACTTATGAGTCCCGCATAAAGGCTATAAAGACTGCTACTTTTCTCTACGATATACAAATTAACTGACGACTCTTGTTCTGCAGTTGACATGCTGTACAACTCGCAAGAGTTACTTTTATAAGCGTCCCAATTCTCTACAGCTTGTAAGAAATTTTCCTTTTCGGTATCTGGCAATGAATAAGTAATCCATCCAGTTTTTAATATCCTGTAAAACTATAGCTGAGACTGAATTATTGAAAATAAAAAGAAAGAAAAAATAGAATTCTTAACATTTAATTTTATTTGGCTAAAGGTGAATTTAAAATAATTTTTATACCCCAAATCAGAGACCCAATATCCTCTTAGCCCTCTCTATAACTGGCTTATCAACCATCTGCCCGTCTAGACTAAAAGCTGACTCGCCGTGCACTACCACAGCATCCATCACAGACTGTGCCCATGCGAGCAATTCTGGATCTACGGCAAACACATCTTTTACAACCCCAACTTGCTTCGGATGAATGCACAAGCCACCAGCGAAGCCCATGCCTTTAGCAAATTTCAAACGAGACGCATAACCATCTACGTTTTTGTAATCGGAGTATACAGAAGCTAATGGACCTTGAATACCCGCACAGCTACTTGCTATTGCAAGGTCGGCGTAAATCTGCTTCATTAAAAATTCAAGCCCCGCATCTATCTTCACGTCAGAGCCAGTAACAGGTAACCCCATCGAAATTCCAAGATCGAGCTCGCCGATGGACATAGCCAACGTGCCAGAACTACTTGCAATTTCACGCAAAGCCACCAGCCCACGAGCAGTTTCTATCAAAGTAATCACACGTAAACCTGTCCGCTCATAAATAGCGTGCACCTGATCGGCGGTCTCTACTTTAGGTAACATCACACAAAATAGTTTAAACTTAAACTTTTCGCATAACGCCAAATCTTCCTCATGCCATTGAGTGTCATCGCTATTCAAACGCACGCATAGGTTCTGCTCCGAATCAGTTACTAGATAATCAGCCAAAGCATCACGTGCCGTAGCCTTATCCAAGGGACCGACGGCATCTTCCAAATCGACAATTACAATATCCGCACCCGTCGCAACAGCCTTTGAAATTCTATCTGTGCGGGTCGCAGGCACAAACAGTCCGCTTCTTATAATCGCACCCATCAGATAACACCCTTAGATTTCATTTCGCTAATACGATCGCTTGCAAATCCAAGCTCCTCCAAAATTGCTTCCGAGTGCTGCCCTAAATCAGGTACAGGATCCATGCGGTATTCGAACTTATCATTAACTCCTGGTGGCAATGGTGCCGCAACCTCACCCACAGGTGTATTCACCATTCTCCAACGATTGCGAGCTTTTAGTTGCTCGTGTTCCCATACGTCATGCATATCGTTCACAGAGGCATTTGCGATTCCGCATTTATCAAGGCGTTCTATAAGCTCATCCTTGCTCATAGCAATCAATTTGCCCTTTATCCTTATATCAAGGTCTTCGCGATTTTTCTGACGCAGATTATTTGAAGCATATCTCTCATCGTAAGCCATATCAGGCTCCTCGATAACTTCCTCGCAAAACCTCACCCACTCACGTTGGTTCTGCAGACCGAGCATCACAGTTTGATCATCTGCAACTTGAAATGGACCATATGGATAAATTGTCGCATGATGAGCACCAGCACGTGCAGGCGGTTCAGCTCCATCAAACGCATAATACAAAGGAAAGCCCATCATCTCAACCATAGTCTCAAGCATGGACATATCGATATGAGAGCCCTCTCCAATTCGATCACGAAGCATTAAAGCTGCCAAAATGTTTGAGTATGCAAAGAAACCTGTGCTTGAATCCGCTATAGAAACTCCTGCTTTAGTCATTTCATCAGGCGTGCCAGTAACTGATAAAAATCCGCTCTCACTTTGTACAAGCAAATCATAAGCCTTTTTCTGCTCATATGGACCACCTATCCCATACCCAGAAATATCACAGCAAATCAATCGAGGGTAACGATTACGCAACTGATCATACGATAGACCAAGTCGCCCTATTGCCCCTGGTGCTAAATTCTGCACTAACACGTCCACTTTTGGGAGCAAGCATTCAAGCACCTCTTGAGCCTCTTGGGATTTTAAATCCAATGTTAGACTTTCTTTTGAGCGATTAATCCACGTAAAGTGAGAGGACATACCCCTAATGCGATCGTCATAGCCACGTGCAAAGTCACCCACTCCAGGACGTTCAACTTTAATAACGCGAGCCCCCATATCTGCAAGCAATCGCGTACAAAACGGTGCCGCAACCGCATGCTCAAAACTAAGAACCAATACCCCATCCAAGGGGCGAATATTACCTTGATTCATAAGTAATCATGCCCTCATGCGCAAGAATCCCGTCCTGTTCGGCCCAACACACAGACGTAGCAGAGCCTCCTTCTGTAGGCAAATCAAAATCCCCACCTACCCTATAAGGAATATTGCAAATAATTGGACGCACACCCCTGTATTTATACCTAGTTACACGCACCTCAGGGTGTGCCTGCTCAAAGCCCTGAACAACAAAAGTTGCTGTTAAAGGTCCATGTACTACTAAATCAGGGTATCCTTCTTCCTTCGTAGCATATGGCACATCATAATGAATTCGATGACTATTCGCAGTGACAGCTGAATATCTAAATAACATAGTTGGAGTTGGCAATATTTCCGTACTCCATGCCCCCTTGCCCGTATGCTCCTTTCCGTAAAGCTTAGGAGGAGTTGGTTCGCGATAAACAATATTTTGTAGCTCTCTAACAGCCACTTCACCATCCTGCACCACCTCATGTTCAACGCTGACAAAAGTCAGCTTCCCCGTAGTACCTTCTTTAAACTTAATATCTGATACACGCGATTTACGAGTCGCCTCTTTTCCGACAATTAAAGGCTTCAGAAATTCAACATCTCCTCCCGCCCACATGCGATTCGTACCCTCAAGCGGGGGCAAAAATCCGCCCGTTATTTCGTGACCGTCCTTTCGAGTATTTGCATATGGTGCCATTTCATTAAAAAAACACCAATGCCATAAGTATGGCAATGCCCCTCCCTCCTCAGGCACGTCAACATCCAAAGCCCTTGCTATTTTATGAACATGAACTGAATCTAAGATTTGGGTGACGGAGGAGGTATTGCCCACCCAAGAAGAAAAATCTTCTTTCATTATCGATTTCCATACTTTATTTCAACAGATAGAATATGTAACATAATGGAATTTCTGTCAATTAGTAAAGGAACGTATTTTGAACTCCCATACACCTGAAAATTCGTATATGGATATACGCGAGGGCATCCGTGATTTGATGTCAAATTTTTCGGCGGATTATTTTCGTCGTGTGGATGAGGAGAGAGGTTATCCTGAAGAGTTTGTGGACACTCTAACTCAAGCTGGATGGCTTGCCGCCTTGATTCCAGAAAAGTATGGTGGATCTGGGTTATCACTTACAGAAGCTACTGTAATCATGGAAGAGATAAACAGATGTGGCGGAAATTCTGGTGCAGTTCATGGTCAAATGTATAACATGGGCACATTGCTCAGACATGGGTCAGAGGAGCAAAAGCATTTATATCTTCCAAAGATTGCAAGTGGAGAGTTGCGTTTGCAGTCCATGGGCGTGACTGAGCCTACAACTGGAACCGATACGACCAAAATTAAAACTACAGCTGTTCGTAAAGGCGACCGATATATCGTGAATGGGCAGAAGGTTTGGATTTCCCGTGTTCAGCATAGCGATTTGATGATATTGCTAGCACGCACCACACCAATTGAACAGTGCGAAAAAAAGTCGCACGGCATGTCTATTTTTCTAGTAGATATTAAGGAGGCAATGTCCTCTGGAATGACTGTACAACCAATTCCTAATATGGTTAATCACGAGACCAATGAACTCTTTTTCGATAATCTTGAAATTCCTGCGGAGAATTTAATAGGCGAAGAAGGCATGGGGTTTAAATACATTCTCGATGGACTTAATGCAGAACGTACATTGATTGCTGCGGAATGTATTGGCGACGGATATTGGTTTATCGATAAAGTTTCTTCTTATGTTAAGGAACGTGAAGTTTTCGGTCGACCTATTGGACAAAATCAAGGTGTACAGTTTCCCATTGCCAAAGCATATATTAATATCGAAGCTGCAAGCTTAATGCGCTATGAAGCTAGTCGCCTATTCGATGCACATAAACCGATGGGAGCTCAAGCGAATATGGCCAAACTTCTTGCTGCGGATGCATCTTGGGAAGCGGCGAACTGTTGCCTACAATTTCACGGTGGATTTGGCTTTGCAAATGAGTATGATGTTGAGCGTAAATTCCGCGAAACTCGTCTATATCAAGTAGCTCCAATATCAACTAATTTAATTTATTCTTATATCGCTGAACACGTATTGGGATTGCCACGAAGCTTTTAGTAATATGTAATTTTGAATTAATGCACTTCGAGGATAGTGTGAAACATAGACACCTAAATCATAAAAATTTTACCTTAGTCGCTATCGATGACATCATTAGCCGAGGAAATAGGTACTATTGGCGTGACTTGTTGTACAAGATGTCACAAAATCACGAAGTTATAATTCCTAAGATTCTAAAGGTCTGCGAACCTAAAATCGTGGACCATTACGCACAAAGATATATTCTGTGGTACACATATGCAAAAGCAAAAAGAGAAGAATTTTCAAATAAATCAAAAGATCTTCTAAATGATGTCCCATTTATCGTATAGCTTTTCAAGCTTACTTGAAGATATCCTAAAACCCGTTCCATGGTCATGATATTTAAAAGCGGCTTTGCCGTTAAGATCCGCACCAATTCTAAAATCAACTTGGATATGACCATCTCTTAGAGCGTTAATGAATTTGTTAAAACTAAAATCAAAATAGCATTTGAAATTAGTGTAATTAATTAATTCTAATCCATCGGAATTCTGTTTAATGTCAGCTGTACATAACACAAGATTAGTAAGTTTTTTTTCTGTGCTTTTTTTAAGTGACTCAATGGACCATTCAGCTTCTTTTAATTTTTCTCCAGTAGCTGTATCCTCAACCTCTACGTTTATGAATTGAGGATTAGCAAAATCATCAAAACTTAATGAGAATAAATATTTTCCATGTATTAAAGACGGGGTATTCATATATAGAGAGCAATATAAACGTGATATTCCATCATTAGAATCTATGCGGTTATATTTATTAAATAACTTTCTGTTACCTCTCCTAGCTGTTGCTTTACTAAACAAAGAAACTACACTTGAAGTATTGGACCGACGGGCCTTAATTTCAAAATCTAAAAAATCTGGTAATGATAAATTGTTTTCTTTTATACCTAATAGGTCTTCTAGAGTGTTACCGATTGAGCCATGTATATTAGAGGGCCTGGTATTTTCAACCCACCCTAAATTTTTAATTTCTCTTAATTTCCGTACTAATTCTGGGTAACTTTTTGGTGCTGATTTCATTAAATTGACTCCTCAGGTAAAAGTAATCTAGGACTTACATGAAGAAACTTTGAAACCTTATTAATATGATCTAAATTATATTTAGCATTATGATTTGGGCTTTCAATGCGGCCTATAAACCCTGCTGATACACCAATTCCTTGAGCTAAGGCTAATTGAGAAATATTTTTTTCTTTTCTCAATGTTTTAATTTTTTCAATTACATATAAATCAAAAGCTGACTTCAATTCATTCTCCAATGGTGATAAGGTTAAAATGATTTGATAAATCTTCACTTACCTATAAGTAAGCATTGCCACATGATCGAACTCAATAAAATTTATAACGAAAGTTGTCTTGACACTTTGTCACGTATGGAGGATAAAAGTGTAAATCTAGTTATTACCTCACCTCCATACAATATGAATTTAAGAATTAGAAATGGAAATTATTGTTCGCGACAAATAGTTGAAGAATTTAGTACTAAATATTCTGGATTTAGTGACAACATGCCTATCGAAGAATATTTCCAATTTCACTTATCAGTATTGAAGGAGTTGCTTAGAGTTTCGGATTTAGTTTTCTATAACGTTCAAATTGTCACTGGAAGCAAGCGTGCTATATTCCGTATTATGGGAGAATTAAACGAACAATTAAAAGACATAATCGTATGGGATAAAGGAGTTGCTCAGCCGGCTATGGCCGAGAGAGTATTAAATAGGCAATCAGAACTTATTCTTGTATTTGAATCTGAAAATGCAATTAGCCGACAATTCAAAAATGCTAATTTTGAAAGAGGCACACTAAACGATATTTGGCAAATTAGAAGAGGGGCAAAAGATAAATTTACCAAAGGCCACTCAGCCGTCTTTCCAGAAGAATTGGTAGAAACAATATTGATAAATTTTTCTAAGGAAAACGACATAGTTTACGACCCATTTATGGGTACAGGGACAACAGGTTTAGTTTGTAAGAAAATGAATAGAAAATTTATAGGAAGTGAGCTCATGAAATCGTACGCAGAACAGGCAACCGAGCGTATCAATAATTTTACACAACAAAGACTACTAACAGCATAAATTCAAAATAGTTCGGATTGAAGGGCATTGCCACTATGAGGCAAATTATCTAAATCAGCTTCGGCCACCCTTATCGAGGCTAGATGCTCACGGATAACATGTAATTTGCGTTGCCTGCACAGCATGACTACACGACGTTTTTGCGGATTAGTAAATCTATTCCAATGAAATCTCTCATCGCGCGACCTATAACAACCCATGCAATATCCGCGATTATTAGTCTGGCATACATTTATGCAAGGGCTTGGGATATCAAAGAGTTCCTCTTGTTCCATTTCAGTACAGTACAGTGCCGATGTCACTACCTATTTTACTAGAATGCTGTATAACTACCTCGCTGACACCAGCTTCAATAGCTCGAAAAGCATTGTCCAGTTTTGGGATCATGCCATCGTAAATCGCCTCTTTCGATTTAAGTTGCTCATAATCAGAATGCGACATACGATCAATAAGTGTGCTGTCATCTTGAACATTTCTAAGCACGCCGATTTTATCAAAACAAAAAACGAGCCTAGTTTTTATCTCCGCACTAGAAGCCATTTTTGTGGCAATACCCCCTGCTATCGTATCTGCGTTCGTATTCAAAAGTTGACCATTGCCATCGTGCGTTATAGCCGATATTACAGGGACAAATTTGGTCTCAAGCATTTTTATTAAGGGCTCATGATTAATTGAATCAGGTGTCAAATCACCTACAAAACCATAATCGACAGGCTTAGATTCACGCCTTTGAGTACGAATTATCCCACCATCCGCACCACATAGACCTATCGCATTAGTGCCTTTGGCTTGCAACTTAGCCACTATAGTTTTATTAATCCAACCCGCATAAGTCATAACTGCGACACGCAACATCTCTTTAGATGTAACACGACGACCACCAATCATCTCAGTTTCTATACCAAGACTCTGTGCCAGTTCAGTAGCCAATACTCCGCCACCGTGAACTAAAATCTTAGGACCATCTATGCACGAAAACTTATCAAGAAAATCGTCAAGCTCTGAAGGGTTATTAATAACATTGCCACCTATTTTAATTATAGATAGTTTAAGCATAAACTAATTTCCCAAACAATCTCGAATGGCTAAAATTAGCTTGTCGCAATCCTCTTGCGTAACACATAAAGGTGGCAATAATCGCAAAATATTGCTCTTTGCATTGCCAGTGAATATGTGGTGCTTTTGGAGTAAGTCATTACGTAATGTGGCAATGTTGAAATCAAACTCCATGCCTATCATTAATCCACAACCGCGAATCTGAAACTGCCCCATTTGTTGAAATGCACTGATGAGATACTCCCCCATGCGAGTGGCATTATGAATTAATTCATCTTCTACTATCACATCGAGAACCGCAATAGCGGTAGCACAAGCGAGATGATTTCCGCCAAAAGTCGTGCCTAATAAGCCTTTGGAGGCTTTGATATTAGGGCTAATTAAAACGCCACCTATCGGAAAACCATTGCCCATACCCTTTGCCACTGTAATCAAATCGGGATGTACACCAGCAAATGCGTGATAAAAAAACTTGCCCGTTCTTCCGTAACCACTTTGAATTTCATCAAGGATTAGAAGTGCTCCATATTGATCACACAATTCGCGGGCACTTCTCATATATTCATAACTTATTTCGTGTATTCCTGAAACTCCTTGTATGGCTTCCATGATTACAGCGGCCACATCATTTTTTTTAAGGACTTCTTCAAGTTGATCTAGATTATCTCTTGGAACAAACTCAACTTCATGCTTAGAATTAAAAGGCGACTGAATGCTCGGATTATCCGTGATGGCCACAGCTCCTGAAGTACGTCCGTGAAACGCTTCGCTCATAGCTATCACCTTCGATCGACCTGTATGAAAAGATGCAAGCTTTAATGCGTTTTCATTTGCTTCGGCACCGCTATTACATAAAAATAGCGAATAGTCCTCATAGCCGCTAACCTCGCCTAATTTACGTGCAAGCTCTTCCTGCAGTGGATTCTGTACAGAGTTTGAATAAAACCCTAGCTTAGAAACTTGTTCAGAAATAGCTTCCACATAACGAGGATGCGAATGGCCAATAGAAATTACAGCGTGACCTCCGTAAAAATCCAAATATTCGCAACCTTCAGAGTCCCAAATGCGTGAACCCAAAGCACGCACTGGACAAACAGGAATCAAGGAATAAACATCAAATAGCTTCAACTTATCACCACAAATTACTTAGACCCACTCTCTATCGCACTCAAAAAAAACTAAAAAGCCGAACCCTTAAGCTGCAAACCAAGCACCTCATCAATTTTGCACATCACATTCATATTTTGCACAGCTTGGCCTGATGCACCTTTAAGCAAATTATCAAGAACAGAAGTTACATGCACGTATCCATTGTGAAATTCCACATGCAACAAACATTTGTTCGTATTTACCACCTCCTTAAGGCTCACCTGTTTATCAGAAACATGTACAAATGCACTGCTCTCATAAAAATCTGCAAAGTGCTGTATCAAATCACCTTCAGACATCGACCCATGCCATTTCGTATAAACACTGGCCATAATACCTCGTGTGAATGGTCCCCTCATAGGCACCCATTGCAATGCTGGCAATGCCCCCGCGACACCGCTCACAGACGAACCGACGCCCGCACTATCAGTAACGTCCCTAGCATCAGCCCCATCAACCGCCACGGCACTCAATGCACCCATAATTTCTTCAATATGTTGATGCTCGAAATTCTTATAAATAGTCACATTCGACTCACGATAACTGTAGTGTGTGTAATCTGAAAGCATACGACCCGCACCAGTAGAACCCGTCACAGTATGAGCATGCATGTCATCCACTAATAAACCACGAGCTGCTAAAGGAGCCATAGCTAAAATAATTGCTGTAGCTAAACATCCTGGGTTAGCCACACTATGAGATTTACGGATTCGGTCTCTATTTAACTCTGTGATGCCATATACAAATAATCGATCATCAAAACGAGGCTTATTACGAAAATCATTTCCCAAATCAATAATGCGACAATCCTGAGAAATAGAGTGTGTGTACAAAAACTCTTGCGATAAACCATGCCCAAGACACAAAAACAAAACGTCCGCATCTCCAACTTCACGCGTAAATTTCAAATCGGTCTCGCCTAATAAATCGCGATGCACTGAATCAACTCTCTCTCCAGCACATGAATTTGATGATACAGATTTAATCTCTACTCGCGGATGACGCAAAAGCAAGCGTAATAGCTCTCCAGCTGTATAACCCGTACCACCCGCAATTGAAACTTGAATCATAGTCTATCCTTTTTAAGTATGCCCTTTGCTATAGGGACAAATTTTCTAGTAAATGTGCTCACTGATTTAACTACACCTTTTGGTTTGGTCATAGGATCAAATAGTAAACCTGTACAGAGACACATCTTATTATTGTTGCGCTGTAGTATGTCATAGTTTCTACAGCCAGAACAGCCCCTCCAAAATTCTTCGTCAGCAGGTAGCTCAGAAAATGTCACTGGCTTAAAACCTAGCTCAGTGTTCATCTTCATAACTGCAAGTCCAGTTGTTATGCTAATAATCTTAGCTTGTGGGTATAATTTGCGTGCTAGTTCAAATATGCGTTTTTTAATGCGACGTGCAATGCCCTGATTTCGATACTCTGGATGCACAACAAGACCAGAATTAGTAACAAAACGGTTATTACTAAAAGTCTCAATATAAGAAAAACCTACCAATCGAATCCCATCCAAAGCAATAATAGCTTTACCGTTTTCGATTTTATCGATGATGTATTCTGGTGTTCTTTTGGCAATGCCCGTGCCCCGTGCCATAGCGGACGTATAAATCAAATGACAGATATCATCTGCGTAGAGTGCATGCTCCTTTTGGGCTACTTGTATCTCAATGGTCATATAACTATTTTGAGAAATATCTTAGTCTCACATAGTCATATGTTAAATTATAAAAATACGTAAACAATAGGTAAAACACTATATAGCCCGCATCCAAGACTAGGGCTTCTACTAAGTTCATATTCATGAACCAACATATTATTGGTATCGTGAAAAGTAGAAGTGTCGCCTCAAACCCCACCATATGGATAATTCGGACAGTTTGTGTTTTCGATATTTCTCGGGAAATTAGTAATATATCGAAAAAATAATTGTAGGTGCAATTAAGCAGTAATGCTACGATGGCGATCACAATAGTTATGACACCAATATCAAATAGCGGATGACCATATATCCAACTCATAAGTGGTGCAGATAACACTATTCCAAGAAACTCAAAAAGGGCTGCATAGAATAATCTCTCAGCAGGACTTTTATCGTAGACCCTTTTTAAATCTACTTCTTTTTGACTTGCTAACTCTGCACTCACTGTCTGACTAAAGTATTTTTGCCAAACAAACTCTCAACAAGTTCGCACGCAATATTAGCAGTCAAATTCTGAACATCTAGTGCAGGATTAAGCTCCACAATATCAAGAGAAGAAATTAGGCCAGTGTCGGCAATCATCTCCATGCAAAGCTGAGCTTCGCGGTAATCAGGTCCACCACGTACAGTAGTACCAACTCCAGGAGCAATTTCTGGGTCTAAAAAATCAACATCGAAACTTACATGCAGATGATACTCATCGGTTAGACCATCAAGGGCAAACTCCATTGCTTCACGCATGCCTATTTCATCTAGCTTACGCATATCAAACACTTGATGACCCGCTTCGTGCACCAACACTTTCTCGATAGAGTCAACGCTTCTTATGCCAATCTGATATATTTGATCTGACGTGAGTGCAGGAACAATACCACTTAACTCAATCATCTCTTTAGGACCATGTCCAAAAAGGCATGCAACGGGCATGCCGTGCATATTGCCACTTGGGGTAGATTCTGATGTATTGAAATCAGTGTGTGCATCAAGCCATATCACACGCAACTTCTTACCGCTTTCACGTACATAACGAGAAACCGCACTTATAGATCCTGTAGCCAAACAGTGATCACCGCCGAGCATAATGGGCAAATTCCCTTGCTTTAGTTCATCGTATATCGCATCGCATGTAAGACGATTCCACTCAACCACCTCATCAAAATTCCTGTAACCCCTTTCTGGTGCACGTACAGGATTAACAGGACCGTGCAGATTTCCGCGATCTAAAACTTCAAACCCCATCGCCAAAAGTCTATCACTAATACCTGCAACACGAAGAGCCTCAGGACCCATAGATGAGCCCCTATGACCTGCTCCCACATCTGTGGGTACCCCAACTAGTGCGATTTTTTTCTTCATATTAATAAATAACTCGAGTTTTAATAGTACCGTCGATTGCTTTAAGTTTATCTAAAATAGTAGCCGTATCAGTGACTACTGTATCAACTACAACATAACCAATTTCTGCATTAGTTTGTAGATACTGTCCTAAAATATTTAGCCCACTATCGATAAATACTTTATTTACTTCTGCTAATACCCCTGGTTTATTTTCATGAATATGCATAAAACGGCTTGCACTCTTATTAGGTGTTAAGCCGACTTCAGGGAAATTAACTGATGTTATTGTAGTACCCACATCTGAGTACGCAACGATTTTGCTTGCAACTTCGGTACCGATATTAAATTGTGCTTCAACCGTAGACCCACCAATATGGGGCGTTAGAATAACATTTTCAAATGCACGTAATGGAGATACGAATTCCTCTTGGTTTGATTTTGGCTCTTTCGGGAAGACATCGATTGCTGCTCCAGCTAAATGACCACTTTCAAGAGCCGCCGCTAAACCATCAATATCCACAACAGTACCCCGAGACGCATTTATAAGAATGCTGTCCTTTTTCATTTTGGCAATGCGTTCTGCACTCATCAAATTTTTTGTTGTTTCATCCTCTGGTACGTGCAATGTTACGATATCGGATTGGGCTAGTAAATCCTCAAGAACTGGGACCTCACGAGCATTGCCAATAGGGAGTTTTGCTTCTATATCATTAAAAATAACTTCCATGCCAAGGGCTTCAGCCAACACAGAAATCTGAGTGCCAATATTACCGTAACCGATAATACCTAATTTTTTTCCACGTACTTCATGGCAACCATCAGCGGATTTCTTCCACTCACCACGATGTACCTGAGTGCTAGCTTGTGGAACTTTTCGCATTAAAAGAATCATCTCAGCAAGCACGAGCTCCGCCACAGACCTAGTGTTTGAGAAAGGTGCATTAAAGACTGCAATACCGCGCTTTGTGGCAGCCTCGAGATTTACTTGGTTTGTGCCTATGCAAAAGCAACCTATGCCAATTAATTTTTGAGCTTTTGATAGAACTTCTTCTGTAAGCTGAGTTCTAGAGCGGATGCCGATAAAATGAGCATCAGAGATTGCTTCAATAAGATCGTCACCTTCCAATGCCTTTTTGTGATAATCGATATTCGTATATCCATTACGTCCTAGAACTTCTAGAGCATTTGGATGCACGCCTTCTAGTAAGACAATCTTGATTTTGTCTTTATCGAGAGAGAACTTTTCCATGAGTACACCTTAATAAAATATTTGCTAATTATAATCGTAAAAGTAAAATGCCCCCAGACTCCGAAGAGAAAGGGGGCTTAGTCATTTTTATATTTAAAACTACTGATCTTGTGTTTCAGGAGTTTCGCTTGAATTGCTTGAAGATGGCAATGTAAAGAATGATGACATTGAATCTTCGGCTATATCCTTCGCTTGACTAGCGGCACCAGCCACCTCTTCGAACGGATTCTCTAAAACGCTCGAGGATTCCGAAGAGATCATTGGGCTTTGGTTATTAGATGACGCTTTTCTCGCTAAGTGGTAAGCAAGACCAGTACCAGCTGGAATCAATCTACCTACAATAACGTTTTCTTTAAGACCGTTAAGTTTGTCACGTTTGCCAATGATAGCTGCTTCAGTAAGCACACGAGTAGTCTCTTGGAAAGAAGCTGCAGATATAAATGAATCGGTAGAAAGAGAAGCTTTCGTAATACCTAAAAGAATATTTTCGAATGTAGCTTCACGTTTACCTTCTTGGCGCATACGGTCATTTTCATTTAGTAAAGCGGCACGTTCAACTTGTTCGCCTGGTATGAAATCGGTATCACCAGCATCAACAATATTCACCCGACGAAGCATTTGTCTAACAATCACTTCAATATGTTTATCATTGATTTTTACACCTTGAAGTCTATAAACGTCTTGAACTTCATTAACGATGTACTGTGCAAGGGCTTCTATACCTTTGAGTCTTAAAATATCATGCGGATCAGGTGGACCGTCCACTATTAGCTCACCCTGATTTACAACTTGACCGTCGTGAACAAGAACTTGTTTCTCCTTAGGAATAAGGATTTCGTGCTCCTCTCCATCAACTTTAGTAATGATAAGTCGTTGCTTACCTTTAGTTTCCTTGCCGAAGGAAACATTGCCAGTAACATCTGCAAGAACACCAGCATTTTTAGGAGAACGTGCTTCGAACAATTCAACCACGCGAGGTAGACCACCCGTAATATCGCGGGTTTTTTGTGACTCTTGAGGGATACGAGCTAGGATTTCACCTACGTCCACGTCCTGACCATCACGCACAGTAATCAACGCACCGACTGGGAATGTGATATTTACTGGATGTTCAGATCCAACGATTTTGACTTCTTCACCGATATCGCTTAGAAGCTTGATTTGCGGGCGAAGAACAGTTTTACCAGTGCGAGTTTTAGGAGTAATCACTACAAGAGTTGATAGACCTGTAATCTCATCAACTTGTTTGGCAACGGTAACGCCTTCTTCGATATTTTCAAATTTAACGCGACCTTTGTATTCAGACACGATAGGACGTGTCAATGGATCCCATGTAGCTAGCTGAGCACCAGCATTTACTTGATCACCATCACCTACTAAAACCGTAGCACCATAAGGAACTTTATGTCTTTCTCTTTCACGATTTTGATCGTCATAAACAACGATTTCTCCAGAACGAGAAATTGCTACACGCTCTTTTTTCGCATTAGTTACATATCGCATTGAACCTGTGAAGCCAATACGTCCAGAAGATTTAGTTTCTACAGCAGATGCTAATGATGCACGTGATGCAGCACCACCAATATGGAAGGTACGCATCGTCAACTGTGTACCAGGTTCACCGATTGATTGAGCTGCAATTACACCAACAGCTTCTCCACGATTTACAAGGTAACCACGACCTAAGTCGCGTCCATAGCAATGTGCACATAATCCATGACGTGTTTCGCATGTAAGTGGAGTGCGGATTTTAACTTCATCGATACCAAGTTTATCAATAAGTTCTACCTTATCTTCATCTAATAATGTGCCCGCAGCTATAGCTACTTGTTGAGTATCTGGATCTAGAATATCAGTAGCTGCCACGCGACCAAGAACGCGATCACGTAACGGCTCGATTACATCACCACCTTCAACTAATGCCTTCATAACGTAGCCATTACTTGTACCGCAATCTTGTTCTGTAATAACTAAATCTTGTGTAACATCTACAAGACGACGAGTCAGATATCCAGAGTTTGCTGTTTTAAGAGCAGTATCCGCCAAACCTTTACGTGCACCGTGAGTTGAAATAAAGTATTGAAGAACGTTTAATCCTTCACGGAAGTTAGCCGTAATTGGCGTTTCGATGATTGAACCGTCAGGTTTTGCCATCAGACCACGCATACCAGCAAGCTGACGAATTTGAGCTACAGAACCACGCGCTCCAGAGTCAGCCATCATATAAATTGAGTTAAATGACTCTTGAGACAATTCATCACCAAATCTGTCGATAACGGGCTCAGTCGATAAAGTCTCCATCATTTTCTTACCTACTTTATCGCCTGCTTTACCCCAAATATCAACCACGTTGTTGTAGCGCTCTTGTGCAGTCACAAGACCAGAAGAATATTGATTATCAATTTCCTTAACTTCTGCGGCTGCTTTAGCAAGAATTTCCTCTTTTTCTTTTGGTATAACCATATCAACCATAGCGATAGATATACCTGCTTTAGTTGCTAGGCTAAAGCCCGATTGAAGAAGTTTATCAGCGAAAATAACTGTATCACGCAAACCGCATCGACGGAATGATTGGTTGATTAAACGAGAAATTTCTTTTTTCTTAAGAGCTTTATTTAAAACATTAAATGGCAAGCCTTTTGGCAATATTTCTGATAACAATGCACGACCAACAGTTGTTTGGAATCGTTTTAATTGAGGTATGTAATTGCCATGTTCATCTTTTGTATATTCGTTAAGACGAACAGTAATACGTGATTGCAAGCCAACATCACCGTTGTTATAAGCACGTAGCATCTCTTGAATATCAGAGAAGAACATGCCCTCACCTTTACCATTAATACGCTCACGAGTTGCATAATACAAGCCTAAAACCGTATCTTGTGAAGGTACGATTGACGGTTCACCGCTTGCTGGGAACAATACATTATTAGATGCAAGTAAAAGTGTGCGCACTTCCATCTGAGCTTCCAATGAAAGCGGAACGTGTACAGCCATTTGGTCACCGTCGAAGTCGGCGTTAAATGCCGCACAAACTAATGGGTGAAGTTGAATAGCTTTACCTTCGATTAACTGAGGCTCAAATGCTTGAATACCAAGACGGTGCAATGTAGGAGCACGGTTTAGCATAACCGGATGTTCACGAATAACATCCGCTAAGATATCCCATACTTGCGGATCTTGAGTCTCAACCATGCGTTTAGCTTCATTGAAGTTTTTCGCAATGCCTTGTTTGTACAAACGATTATGAATAAACGGTTTAAACAACTCAAGTGCCATAAGTTTAGGCAAACCACATTGGTGTAGTTTAAGTTGTGGACCAACTGTAATAACTGAACGACCTGAATAGTCTACGCGTTTACCAAGTAGGTTTTGACGGAAACGACCATTTTTACCTTTAATATTATCCGCTAGAGATTTAAGCTGACGCTTATTCGCCCCAGTCATAGCCTTACCACGACGACCATTATCTAGCAATGAATCCACGGCTTCTTGAAGCATACGTTTTTCATTGCGAATAATAATTTCAGGAGCTGTCTTAAGCTCAAATAATCGTTTTAGACGGTTATTTCGGTTAATAACATTGATATAAAGTTTATTTAAATCTGATACTGCAAAACGACCGCCATCTAGTGGTACCAATGGTCTTAAGTTAGGTGGCAATACTGGCAATACTTCCAAAATCATCCATTCAGGCTTGATTCCAGATTTTTGGAAGCCCTCGATAACTTTAAGACGTTTTGAAATCTTTTTAACTTTCGCATCAGACTTAGTAACTTCTAATGCTTCACGTAAGGTTTCAACTTCCTTATCAATATCGATAGTATGCAATAACTCACGAATAGCTTCGGCACCCATTGATGCTTCAAACTCATCACCATATTCTTCAGTTCTACGATCGTACTCTTCTGAAGTCATTATTTGACCACGTTTAAGAGGGGTCATGCCAGGGTCAGTTACGCACCATGCCTCAAAATAAAGCACACGCTCGATATCACGTAAAGTCATATCAAGCACCATACCTAAACGAGATGGCAATGATTTCAAGAACCAAATATGTGCAACTGGACTGGCAAGCTCAATATGCCCCATTCTTTCACGACGTACTTTTGATTCAGTTACTTCAACACCGCACTTCTCACAAATAACGCCACGATGTTTTTTACGTTTATATTTGCCGCATGAACATTCGTAATCTTTGATTGGTCCAAATATCTTTCCGCAGAACAAACCGTCGCGTTCTGGCTTAGAAGTGCGATAGTTGATAGTTTCAGACTTACGAACTTCCCCGTAAGACCATGAACGGATTTTATCTGGTGATGCAATTCCAATTCGAATAGAATCGAATTGGTCTTTGCTGTTGGATACTTGTCCGTAAAGGTTAAGAATACCTTTCATTACTGTTTACCCTCCAACTCCATGTCGAGACCAAGTGACCTGATCTCTTTAACAATTACATTGAACGACTCTGGCATACCCGCATCAATTACGTGATCGCCTTGGATAATATTACGATTTACGTTGTTGCGTCCTTCCATATCGTCAGATTTTTCTGTCAACATCTCTTGCAATGTGAATGCTGCACCATATGCTTCAAGTGCCCACACCTCCATCTCACCGAAACGTTGACCACCAAATTGAGCTTTACCACCCAATGGCTGTTGTGTAACAAGTGAGTAAGAACCTGTTGAACGAGCATGCATCTTATCATCCACTAAGTGGTGTAGTTTCAAATAGTGCATATAGCCGATAGTCACAGGTCTCTCAAAAGGCTCACCCGTACGACCATCTATTAAATAAGCTTGTGTACGAGAATCTGTCAGATGAAGTTTCTCTTTGATGTCATCTGGATAAGCAAGTTCAAGCATATCGTTAATTTCTTCTTCTGTTGCCCCATCAAAAACAGGAGTAGCAAAAGGAATACCATCTTTTAGATTGTGAGCCATTTCAATAATTTGCTCATCTGTAAATTCTTTAAGATCCTCAGTTTTACCTGTACGGTTATAAACTTTTTCTAGATACTTACGAATTTCGGATGCTTGGATTTTACGTTCATCTGCAAGCATATCGGCGATTCGTTGCCCAATACCTTTTGCGGCCCAACCTAAATGAACTTCAAGAACCTGACCGACATTCATACGGGATGGCACGCCCAGTGGGTTTAAAACGATATCTGCAGGTGTACCGTCAGCCATATGAGGCATATCTTCTACTGGCAATATCCTCGAAACAACACCTTTGTTTCCGTGACGTCCCGCCATTTTGTCACCAGGCTGCAAACGACGTTTAACTGCTAAGAACACTTTAACCATCTTACGAACACCAGGAGGTAATTCGTCGCCTTGAGTTAGTTTTTTCTGTTTCTCTTCAAATTTGATATCAAACTCATGACGTTTCTTCTCGATTGAATCCTTAGCTTGTTCAAGTACGATGGCAACATCTTCATCCACAGGACGAATATCAAACCAATCCCAAGTTGGTAGGTTTTTCAAATATTCCTCAGTAATACTAGATCCCTTAGATAGTGAAATTGGACCACCATTTACCTTTTTACCTACCAAGACTTTACGTAGACGATTAAACATATCCTTCTCAACAATGCGTAGTTGAGAATCAAGGTCTTGACGATAGCGACGCAATTCCTCTTCTATAATAGATTGTGCACGTTTATCGCGTTCAACTCTTTTACCAGTTAATACCTGTACATCGATGACTGTACCAACCATACCAGATGGTACACGTAAAGAAGTGTCTTTTACATCTAGTGCCTTATCTTGGAAGATTTCTCTTAATAGCTTAGTTTCAGGACTTTGTTGAGTTTCACCTTTAGGAGTAACCTTTCCTACTAGCACATCGCGAGCTCTAACTTCAGCACCAATATGTACGATTCCAGATTCATCAAGCCTGTTTAATTGTTCTGCAGCAAGATTTGGAATATCGCGTGTTATTTCCTCATCACCCAACTGTGTTTCACGAGCTACTACTGACAGTTCTTCGATATGGACAGAAGTGTAACGATCATTTGCAATAACTTTTTCAGAAATTAGGATTGAATCCTCAAAGTTATATCCATTCCATGGCATGAAAGCTATAAGCATATTCTGACCAAGAGCAAGCTCTCCTAAGTCAGTTGAAGCACCATCAGCAATCACATCTCCACGTTGTACAACATCACCCTTTTTAACGATTGGTCGTTGATTGATGTTTGTATTTTGATTTGAGCGAGTGTATTTATTTAAATTATAAATATCTACACCAACGCTTCCAGACACGCTTTCATCATCATTTACGCGAATAACAATTCTTTCTGAGTCGACATAGTCAACTTCACCGCCACGACGTGCTTGAACAGTAGTTCCAGAGTCAACGGCTACCGTACGCTCGATACCTGTACCCACAAGTGGTTTTTGAGGGCGTAGGCACGGAACTGCTTGACGTTGCATGTTTGCACCCATAAGTGCACGGTTCGCATCATCATGCTCAAGGAAAGGAATTAGTGAAGCTGCAACCGAAACAATTTGAGATGGTGCAACGTCAATATATTCTACTTTCTCTGGTGACATAAGCATAGTTTCACCAGCTTGACGACACGCAATTAAATCATCAATAAAATTTCCATGTTCATCTAAGTTTGCGTTTGCTTGAGCAATAACATACTTACTCTCTTCAATCGCTGATAGATAATCGATTTGATCTACAACCTTACCGTTTTCCACTTTGCGGTATGGTGTCTCAAGAAATCCGTACTCATTTTGACGAGCATAAAGAGCCATCGAGTTAATAAGACCAATATTTGGACCTTCTGGAGTCTCAATCGGGCATACGCGACCATAGTGAGTTGGATGCACGTCACGAACTTCAAAGCCTGCACGTTCACGAGTTAGCCCGCCTTGTCCTAACGCAGATACACGACGTTTGTGTGTAATTTCAGATAATGGATTAGTTTGATCCATGAACTGAGAAAGCTGGTTAGAACTGAAAAACTCTTTGATCGCAGATGAAATAGGTTTTGAATTTATTAAATCATTTGGCAATAAATTCTCAGACTCTGCATGCCCGAGATGCTCTTTAACAGCCCGTTCCACACGAACAAGACCTGATCTAAATTGGTTTTCTGCAAGCTCACCAACACAACGAACACGACGATTTCCTAAATGGTCAATATCATCGATTTCACCGCGACCATTACGCAAATCAACAAGTGTTTTGATTGTGTCTAAAATATCTTCATTAGTTAAAGTAGTAGGACCTTTGTCAGAATTGCGTCCCAACCTACGATTAACTTTCATACGTCCCACAGTAGATAAATCATATGTATCTGAGTTGTAGAACATACGGTTAAACAATGACTCAACGGCGTCATCAGCAGGCAATTCGCCTGGACGCATCATCTTATAAATAGATTTACGAGCAGCCGTTTGGTCAAGAGTCTCATCAATGGCTAGTGTAGCAGATATATAAGCACCATGATCAAGCTCATTTGTGTAAAGCGTCTCAATCTCTTTAATTGAAGACTTGCGCAATTGAGCTAAAACAGACTCAGTAATTTCAGTATTAGCTTGAACTAAAACCTCACCTGTTTCTTCATCGATAATTGTTTTGGCAATGGTTTGTCCCACCAAATAATCATCAGGTACAGGCAATTTTGTTAATTTAGCCGCAGCGATATCACGTATATTTTTAGAGTTAATACGTTTGTCTTTTTGTACGATTACATTGCCCTTTTTATCTACAATATCAAAGCGAGCAACTTCACCTTTAAGTCGCTCAGGAACAAAATGTAATACGGCACCATCATCATTAAGATCATATTTTGAAAACTCAAAGAAAGTCCCCAAAATTTCGTCACTGCTCATTCCTATGGCTTTAAGTAGGATAGTTACTGGCATCTTACGACGACGGTCGATACGGAAGTACAAGTAATCTTTGTGATCAAACTCAAAATCAAGCCATGATCCACGGTAAGGGATAACACGTGCTGAAAAAAGTAATTTGTTTGAGCTATGGTTTTTACCTTTATCATGCTCAAAAAATACACCAGGCGATCTGTGCAACTGTGACACGATTACACGTTCAGTACCGTTAATAATAAACGAACCATTGTCAGTCATTAGAGGCAAATCCCCCATATAGACTTCTTCTTCTTTTACTTCTTTGACAGTTGGTTTGCTTGCTTCTCTATCAAGAATTTCAAGGCGTACTTTCGCATAAAGTCCAGAATAGTATGTAAGCCCACGAAGCTGACACTCTTTAACATCAAACTGAGGCTCCTTAAGTACATAACTGACGAACTCAAGTCTCGCAGAGCCATTATTACTCTCGATAGGGAAAATTGAATTAAAAGCAGCTTGAAGACCTATGTCAGCTCTTTTTGAAGGTGTAAGGTCTTTCTGTAAAAAGCTGCGATATGATTGAATTTGTGTTTCTAAAAGGTATGGAACGTCTTGAACAACTTGACGTTTCGCAAAATTTTTGCGGATACGTTTCTTTTCAGTAAACGAGTAAGGCATGCTCTCTCCGACCCCGAAGGTTCATAAAATAAATGATATGGGTAGGCCCCCATAAGGCATAGCCATCAAAATATACGGCTTTTAAAAAAGACACTTAATAAAATATCTGCTGTGTTAGAACAGCTCTAAATGCATTTTTCAAAAGGCACAAAACCCGAAGAGGCTTTAAGTCTCTCCGGGTATCCAAAATTAATGGATTATTTAAGTTCGACTTTAGCACCAGCTTCTTCAAGTTTTTTCTTAGCAGCTTCAGCATCAGCTTTTGCAAGACCTTCTTTAAGAGGTTTTGGTGCGCCGTCAACAAGATCTTTAGCTTCTTTAAGACCAAGACCTGTGATTTCACGTACTGCTTTAATAACGTTAACTTTAGAAGAACCAACTTCAGCAAGTACAACAGTGAACTCAGTTTGTTCAGCAGCAGCACCGCCAGCAGCATCGCCACCACCAGCAGCTGGTGCAGCAACAGCAACTGCAGCCGCAGCCGCAGATACGCCAAACTTCTCTTCCATTTCTTTGATTAATTCAGATAACTCAAGCACAGACATCGCTGCGATTGCATCTAAGATTTCAGCTTTAGTAGCCATAATATAAGAACTCCAAAAATAAAATTAAAAATAAATATCCAGATTAAATTGCCTATCACTTCCACTAAGCTGCTTCTTTCTGATCACGAACAGCAGCAAGTCCGCGAACGAACTTAGTAGGAACTTCATTAAGCGTACGCACAAATTTCGCGATAGGAGCTTGCATAGTACCCATAAGCTTAGATAACAATTCTTCACGAGATGGCATAGTAGCTAACTGCTTAATACCATTACTATCAAGAACTGAACCTGGCAATGCACCTGCTTTAAGAACAATTTTGTCGTTCTCTTTTGCAAAGCTTGAAAGCACCTTAGCTGCTGCAACAGGATCTTTGCTAATTGCATAAATTAGAGGACCTACAAGTTTGTCTTCTAATTGTTGGAAATTAGTTTCCTTGATTGCACGTGTAACTAAGGTATTTTTTAGGACACGTAAATAAACGCCTGATTCGCGTGCTTTTTTGCGCAATACAGTGACAGAGGCAACGTCAATTCCACGATATTCAGCAACAACAATCGATTGTGCTTCTGACAATTGAGCAGAAATTTCATCGATTACGATTTGCTTTTCATTCCGATTTAAACTCACGGTTTGAACACTCCATCTAAAAAACAATCCAGGTTTCCCTTTCATGCTACCTATAATGCGGCGTACTTCCTGGTAGAGCTCAATAACGAATTCTTCCATGGGACGAACGCCATCTACGCGGGATCTAGAAAACTAGTTTTAAGATTGCAACTCTGATTAGTCACTCTCTCCTGCGGTCTTTGACAGCAACACTCAGAGCACTTACTGAGTGCAGCCCAAAGTTCTTTAACTATTTGAAGTAGACAATGATCCTACTTCAACTTTAGCTCCGCCACCCATAGTGGATGACACAGCTAACTTGCGTAAATAAATCCCTTTTGCAGCAGCAGGACGAGCTTTATTTAAAGCATCAACTAAAGCAAATAGGTTTTCTTGTAATTTTTCAACTTCAAACGATGCACGTCCGATAGTTGCGTGGATAATACCCGCTTTGTCAGTACGATACTGAACTTGACCAGCTTTAGCGTTTTTAACAGCTGTAGCAACATCAGGTGTAACTGTTCCAACTTTAGGATTAGGCATAAGACCACGAGGACCTAAAACCTGACCTAATGTACCTACTACACGCATAGTGTCTGGGGAAGCAATGACAACGTCAAAATTCAAATTTCCTGCTTTAATATCAGCAGCTAAGTCATCAAGCCCAACAATATCTGCACCTGCCGCTTTCGCCTGTTCTGCTTTTTCACCTTGTGCAAATACAGCAACTCTTACAGTTTTACCCGTACCCGCTGGCATAACTACAGATCCACGAACTAACTGATCAGATTTTTTAGGATCAATACCAAGTTGAACAGCAACATCAATTGACTCATCAAATTTTGCAGTTGCAGTTTCTTTTATTAAAGCCAATGCTTCAGTAACTGGATAAAGCTTATTACGATCGATTTTAGAAGCTATCGCAGCTGTTCGTTTTCCAACTTTAGCCATTATTGCTCTCCCTCAACAGTGATACCCATACTACGAGCACTACCAGCAATCGTTCTTACAGCAGCATCAAGGTCAGCAGCAGTTAAATCTGGCTCTTTAGTTTTAGCAATTTCTTCAGCTTGAGCTCGTGTTAATTTACCCACTTTATCTAAATGAGGACGAGAAGATCCTTTTTGTACCCCAGCTGCTTTCTTAATCAGAATAGTAGCCGGAGGTGTTTTCATTATAAAAGTAAATGATTTGTCTGCATATGCAGTAATCACCACTGGAATTGGAAGACCTGGCTCCATGCCTTGAGTTTTAGCATTGAAAGCTTTGCAGAATTCCATAATATTTAAACCACGTTGACCTAATGCAGGCCCAATCGGTGGCGACGGATTAGCTTTACCAGCTGGCACTTGCAGCTTGATATAGCCTACGATTTTTTTAGCCATAAAAATATCTCCTTACGGGTAAAACGCTCATAGAGCTCCCCGGGGTTAAAACACAAGTTGAAAAATTAAATGCTTAATCAAGCACCTTCTTTTTCAACTTGACTAAAATCTAGTTCAACAGGAGTACTACGACCAAAAATCATCACAATAACAGTGACACGATTCTTCTCATAGTTGACCTGATCAACTACACCATTAAAGTCAGCAAAAGGACCATCTTTAATACGAAGGGTTTCACCAACTTCAAATAGAACTTTAGGACGTGGCTTACCGCCACCTTCCTCTAAATTAGCAAGAAGTGAATCAACTTCTTTTTGTGGGATTGGAGAAGGTTTAGAATTAGAACCTCCACCCAGAAACCCAGTTACTCGGTTAGTACTTTTTACTAGGTGCCAAGTATCTGGATTAAATTCCATCTCGACCAAAATGTAGCCTGGAAATATCTTCCTCTGACTAACACTTCTTTTTGAACCACGAGTTTCAACAATTTCTTCGGTCGGGACTAATATGCGACCAAAATACTCCTGCATGCCAGCTTGCTCGATTCTTTCTTGTAGAGCAGCATGTACTTTTTTCTCCATACCAGAAAAAACATGTACTACATACCAACGCAAACTCATGATTACTTCCAACCTAAAGTAATGCCATAGATAATCCAAACTAACAGCTTATCTATAATCCAAAGTAATATAGCCATCAGAGCCGCAAATGCAAAAACGATACCAGTCATCTGAAAGGTCTCTTTTCTAGTCGGCCAAGTGACTCTTTTTAGTTCGTTATATGCATCGTTTGCGAATGCTAAAGTGCTTTTGCCCTTAAAACTACGCAAGAACAGTACTAATGCAATCACTGCACCGCCCACGAACATACCTATCCTAGCTATAATTGGATATTCGGTAAAATATGAATAAGCAAAAATACCTGCTATCAAAAACAAAATAGCTAATATAATTTTTGCTTTGTCACCTGACTGTGCAACAGTTTCTATTTGATTGTTATTAGTTGACATATAAAGTACTGTGAATGGCAGGGGCAGTAGGAATCGAACCTACAACCTTCGGTTTTGGAGACCGACGCTCTGCCAATTGAGCTATACCCCTATTTAAAATACTAACAGTGGCAATGCGAAAACACACGCCACTGACAAGAGATCAATGCTAATCTTAAGATTACTTAGTGATTTTAGCAACGACACCAGCACCGACTGTACGACCACCTTCACGGATAGCGAAGCGAAGACCTTCCTCCATCGCGATTGGGCTGATTAACTCAACGTCCATCGATACGTTATCGCCTGGTAGCACCATCTCTTTATCTGCTGGCAATGTAATCGCTCCTGTCACATCTGTTGTACGGAAGTAAAACTGCGGACGGTATCCTTGGAAAAATGGTGTGTGACGTCCACCTTCTTCTTTAGATAGAATATACACCTCTGCTGAGAAGTTAGTGTGTGGCTTGATTGTACCTGGCTTAGCCAATACTTGACCACGCTCTACATCCTCACGCTTAGTACCACGAAGTAGCAATCCTACGTTATCCCCTGCTTGACCTTCATCAAGTAGCTTACGGAACATCTCTACACCTGTACATGTAGTCTTCGCTGTCTCACGAATACCTACAATCTCAATCTCTTCGCCTACTTTAATAACACCACGCTCAATACGACCTGTAACCACTGTACCACGACCTGAAATTGAGAACACGTCCTCTACTGGCATCAAGAACGTACCATCTACTGCACGCTCTGGAGTTGGAATGTATGTATCCAAAGCTTCTGCTAATTTTAATATAGCCTCTTTTCCTAATGGACCCTCATCTCCCTCTAGAGCTAACTTAGCTGATCCCTTAATTATCGGTGTGTCATCACCTGGGAAATCATACTTAGATAAAAGCTCACGAACTTCCATCTCTACTAACTCTAATAGCTCCTCATCATCTACCATATCCGCTTTATTTAAGAATACGATAATGTAAGGTACGCCTACTTGACGTGATAGTAGAATGTGTTCACGTGTCTGTGGCATAGGACCGTCTGCTGCTGAGCATACCAATATAGCTCCATCCATCTGTGCAGCACCTGTAATCATGTTTTTTACATAGTCAGCGTGCCCTGGGCAGTCTACGTGTGCATAGTGACGTGTAGCTGTCTCATACTCTACGTGGGCTGTATTAATAGTAATACCACGTGCACGCTCCTCAGGGGCCGCATCAATTGCTGAATAGTCTTTCGCTTCACCACCGTACATCTTTGACAATACAGTCGTAATCGCTGCTGTCAATGTTGTTTTTCCGTGGTCTACGTGACCGATTGTACCTACGTTTACGTGCGGTTTGGTACGTTCAAACTTCTCTTTAGCCATATTCCTGACTCCTAAGGATTAGAGGATAATATTGTTATAAATATAAAAGGGAAAACCCTAAATTTAACATAATTTTCTAATTCTTGTAAAGCAAAAGAATGAAAATTTCAAGCACTTTTAGATTTTATTTTCCAGAGTGTCGTTTTATAAACACTTTCCATCTATAGAACGAGTCGTAGATTTCGTACATAGGGTTTTTCCATGTAACAAACAATTAACAATAAACATCTATAGTAAATTTTATTTGTTTCTTCTCATACTCCCATGAAATTACTCAACATTGCCATCGCATTTTTTGTATTAGTCCTTGCAGGTTGCGAAACTAACCCAAGCAATTCTAGAGAATCTGTCTATAAAATTGCAGGACCTACAGAAGAAGATATTATTAATCTTGAAAATAAGTGCTATTCTGGAGAATCCTACTATTGCACACCATTAGCAAATTATTACTATGCAGGGGTAGCAACCTCACAAAATAAATCAAGGGCTATTGATTTATGGAAAAAGGCATGCAATATAAATGTAGCTGAGGCATGTTTTAATCTAGGTAAAGCATACTTAAATCGAGAGGAAGGACTTAGAGGAAACAAAACTGCCATCAAGCTTCTAACTAAAGCTTGCGATAAACGTGAAAGACGTGCTTGCACTCAACTTGGTGAGTTGCATGAAAAAGGGAAAATCGTCTCTAAAAACTTAAACAAATCCTACTCTTATTACTCAACAGCTTGCGATATGGTTGATGAAAAAGCTTGCCATAGGCTTGGATTAATGCAAGAGTCGCGTGCTAGTAGTCGTGAAGAAATTTTGCGAGCAGTCGCTTCTTACGAAAAAGCATGCAGATTTGATATAGCAGAGAGTTGCCTACGTGCTGGAAATATTTATAATTCTGGCAAAATAGTTTCTAAAATTCCATCGGTATCTTCTAAATTTTATGATAAAGGTTGCAAACTCGGTAACAAAGAGTCATGCAAGCAGTTAGGTCGTGTGCGATGAGTTTAGTGCAGGCTTTTATTTCATCTATACGCTGTGCCACATGTTTGATGGTCGTTGGTGCTCTTGGCGGGAATCGGACCCGCGACCTCTCCCTTACCAAGGGAGTGCTCTACCACTGAGCCACAAGAGCATATAATCCAAATAATAGAAGCATTTGGAGGACCGCATAAATACTAGCTTTCAGGGGAGGTGCTGGAGCGGGTGAAGGGAATCGAACCCTCGTCATCAGCTTGGAAGGCTGTTGCACTACCATTGTGCTACACCCGCGATTTATGGTGGTAGAGGTTGGATTCGAACCAACGTAGGCGCTAGCCAACAGATTTACAGTCTGCCCCCTTTAGCCACTCGGGCACTCTACCTACACGCTTTTAGTGTAATTTTTAAGTATAGCTTTATTGTAATTTCATGTCAATAAGACTGTAGCACTAATCCAATATTTCCATCACTCCTTGCTTTTCTAATATCTCATTTAACTGGTCCCAGCTATGAAAGTTGATAACTAGTTGTCCTTTTTCTTTTGTATTCATTTTGATTGATATAGTAGTATTGAAATGGTCAGATAATTTATTTTCCAACCGAACAATATCTGTAGACTTTTTGTTTTTATTAGATTTAGTACTAGCCCTAGAACCCTCTAAATATCGTGATACTAGTTTCTCAGTATCCCTAACGGACATGCCCTTAGATTCAACCTGATTCGCAACTAAAATTTGCTGTGCACTATCTAATGAAAGGAGTGCCCTAGCGTGACCCATATCAATTTTGCCATCATCAAGTTGTTTTTGAACAATCGGTGCTAAATTTAAAAGTCTAAGCAAATTTGTTGTAAAGGACCTGGACCTTCCAACAGCTTTTGCGGCTTGCTCATGTGTAAATTTAAAATCATCTATAAGCTTTCTAATACCCTTTGCTTCTTCGAGTGGCTTGAGATCCTCCCTTTGCATATTTTCAATTAAAGCCATAATTGATGCTTGTTCATCATTTACATCCTTAATTAAGGCTGGTATTTCAGTCAAACCAGCCATTGATGCGGCTCTAAATCTTCTTTCTCCAGCAATAATCTCATACTTATCTTTAGCTAGTGGTCTAACTAAAATTGGAATCATAACGCCCTGATCTTTGATAGAATTTGCCAACTCCTCAAGGTTTTCCTCATCCATAATTTTTCTGGGTTGATATTTGCCAGCTTGAAGTTTTTTCAAAGAAATATTAATTACATTTGCAGGATCAGGATTTTTAATAACTTCCAATACATCGGAATCGTGTCCTAGAAGATTCGATAAACCCAAACCACCCAATCCCCTTTTTGGAGTTTTATTTGATTTGGTGATGGTATTTTTTTTATTAGAACGTGTTGCCATTGTTATGCTCCAAATTTTTTCAGAAATTCTTTGGCAAAATCTCTGTACGCTAATGCTCCTCTCGATGATTTATCGAATAAAACGCCTGGTACGCCAAAACTTGGGGCCTCAGCTAACCTCACATTTCGGGGAATTATTGTTTTGAACACGTTATCTTTAAAGTGTTCTATCAACTGTTCAGAAACTTGTTGTTGCAAAGTGATTCTTGTATCGTACATTACCCTAAGAAGTGATATGCTTTTTAAATTAGAATTCATGTTTCTATTAACTAATTTTATTGTGTGAGATAAGTCACTCAAACCTTCCAAAGCAAAATACTCACACTGCATAGGTATAAGAACCCCATCTGCAGAATTTAGACCATTAAGAGTTAGTATAGATAATGTTGGGGGGCAATCGATAAGTATAAAATCATATAGATTTGAAACGGAGGCTAGAGTTTGAGCGAGTTGCTTCTCCCTATCCTCTACGTCGACTAAATCCATATCAGCACCAGCCAATTCTCGATTTCCTGGTAGCAAATCATAACCACCTGCTTCCGACTTGGTTATGGCATCTTTTATATCAACTCTTCCTATTAGAACTTCATAAACAGTATTTTCAAGGGACAATTTATCAACACCACTTCCCATCGTAGCATTACCTTGCGGATCCAAATCCACTAATAACACTTTCTTTTTGAGTAATGTTAAACTAGCAGCCAAATTTATAGCTGTTGTTGTTTTCCCAACCCCACCCTTTTGGTTGGCAATGCAGAACACTTTAGCCACAATTCATCCTTTTTTAAAAATAAGTAAACATCTTTCAGCATCCAAACCTGGAACTTTTAATTCATGGTCAACTATAAGCTTCCATTCTGGATGTTTTTTATTTAGTGTGTTTAATTCGTCTATTGGTTGTTTACCTTTCATAGCCACAACTATTGAATTTCCATTACATAGAGGATCTACTAAACCTATATAGTCATCCAATGATGCAAAAGCTCTACTAATAAAAATATCTATATCCTCAGGTATATTAAAATTTTCTATCCTCGTATGAATTGATTTAAGATTTGAAAGTTTTAAAGTGGAAGCTACTGCTTTTACAAAAGCCGTCTTCTTTTCAACTGCATCAACACTATAAATAGAAAAATTTTTCATAACTATAGCTAAAACTATAGCTGGTAATCCACCCCCTGAACCCACATCAACAACGGTTTTTGTTTGTGTGTTACCCTCTTTATTGTTTAAAAAATCCCTTAGAGGATTAATAATTGATAAACAGTCTAGAATATGTAGTTTAAGGGCATCTAACTCATTCTTAATTGAAGTTAAATTGTAGGTTTTATTCCATTTAAGTAAAAGATTGATATATTCAATTAATTGTCCTTTTTCTATATCGGACAGTTTCAAGGATAAGTCTTTAAGCCCATCTTCAAGCAAGGCTAATAAATTCTCTTGCATGATAATTTTATCCACCCATTCTCTTAATATGAATAAGAAGTAATGAAATAGCTGCAGGAGTAACACCTGAAATTCTGCTCGCTTGCCCAATAGTTTCAGGCATGTGCTCTTTTAATTTTTGCCTAACTTCAAACGATAGATGCACTAAGTCATCATAATTTATTCCCTTTGGAATTCTTAAATTTTCATAATTTAATGTTCTATCGACTTCTTCCTTTTGCCTTGAAATATAACCTTGATACTTAGTTTGAATTTCTATCTGTTCAATTTCTTTATCAGTTAAATTTGTAGAAGATTTAGCTGAAATATCTCCAGACAAGTTTAAATTCATTAACATTTCATATGATATATTAGGTCTTTTTAGAAGATCCTCCAATGTATAATCCTTTTCAAAAGGCTTACCAAATTTAGATATAACTTCATCGTTACTGATTAATTTTGAAGTTAGTCTAAAATCTCTTAGTCTTTGAATTTCTCTTTCAATATTCTCTCTTTTTTTATCAAAAGTTTCCCATCTTTGATCATCCACGAGCCCTAATTTACGCCCAATTTCAGTCAATCTATAGTCTGCATTATCTTCTCTTAAGCTAAGTCTATATTCTGCTCTTGAAGTAAACATTCTATATGGTTCAGAAACACCTTTAGTAATTAAATCGTCAATCAATACACCTAAATATGCTTGATCCCTTCTTGGGTACCAGGGTTCCTCACCCCTAGTATATCTAGCTGCGTTCAAACCTGCTATTAAACCCTGAGCCGCAGCTTCTTCATATCCAGTAGTACCATTAATTTGACCAGCAAAAAATAAACCTTTAATGCTTTTAGTTTCTAAACTACCTTTAATTTCTCTAGGGTCAAAATAATCATACTCAATAGCATATCCGGGACGTAATATGTAAGCATTTTCTAATCCATTTATAGATTGTATAAATCTTAATTGAATATCAAATGGCAAACTTGTAGACATACCATTGGGATAAATTTCATTTGTTAACAATCCTTCAGGTTCCAAAAATATCTGATGAGAATCTCTATGAGAAAATCTATGTATTTTGTCTTCAATTGAAGGACAATATCTTGGTCCTACACCATCAATAACACCAGTATAAAGAGGAGATCTATCCAATCCTTCCATAATAATTTCATGGGTATTTGGATTTGTATGTGTAATCCAACAAGATATCTGTTTTGGATGCATTTCCTCTGATCCCATAAATGAAAATACAGGTATAGGATTAGTATCCCCTTTTTGTTCTATTAATTTAGAAAAATCTATACTTCTTGAATCTAATCTTGGAGGTGTACCAGTTTTTAATCTCCCCTGAGGTAATTTAAGCTCTTTTAGTCTATCTGCAAGAGATTTAGATGGAGGATCACCCGCACGACCACCTTTATAATGAGTTAAACCTATATGAATTAAACCATTAAGAAATGTTCCTGCAGTTAAAACTACAGATTTTGATTTAAATTTATAACCTATTTGAGTTATAGCTCCAACTACTGTGTCTCCTTCTAGAATTAAATCTTCAACAGCTTGTTGAAATACAAATAGATTTTGTTGATTTTCTATCTTACTTCTTATAGCTTGTTTATATAAAAGTCTATCAGCTTGAATTCGTGTAGCTCTAACAGCTGGACCTTTAGAAGAATTTAGAATTCGAAATTGAATTCCTGCCTCATCAGCAGCCAAAGCCATAGCTCCACCTAAGGCATCAAGTTCTTTTACTAAATGTCCTTTTCCTATACCACCTATTGATGGATTACATGACATCTGACCTATAGTCTCAATATTATGAGTTAACAATAAGGTTTTGGCACCAGTGCGTGCAGAAGCTAAAGCAGCCTCCGTACCAGCATGTCCACCACCTACTACAATTACATCAAATTCTTGGGGATAATACATACTCGATGTTCCACGTGGAACACTTTATAAATTAGGAAGAATTAATTATAAAAGTTTTTGTTTAATGTTTCACGTGGAACATTTTGGATAAGTCTGTGGATAAGTTACTTATATTTTTTGGATAAATCTTAGTTATTCGTTTTAGATTTATATTTAGAATGTTCATAACAATAATTAGATATATATATTTATCTATATCTAATATGTATATTGAATAATGTGGATAACTTCATAAAACTTATTATTTTCATACTCTTATAGGAATTCAAATTGTTCAAATTATCTTTTATTCTTTTTTAGTATCTTTTGATAAGAACTTTAATTTAATGTAATTAAAAATTATTTTTCAATTGTTCTAAAATGGTTATCAACAAACTTATGAAAGGGATTTAAATGAAAGAGAATTTCGGACGTGATTATGATGATCAAAATATATTTTCTAAAATTATTAAAGGTGAAATACCTTCATACAAAGTTTATGAAGACGAACATACATTAGTAATTATGGATATTATGCCTCAATCTAAGGGGCATTTACTAATTATTACTAAAGAAAATTCAGCTACTTTTTTTGATTTAAGTATTGAAGCAGCTCAAGCATGTATTAAGACCGCAAAACTTATTGCTCCTTATTTAATGCAATTGACTAAAGCTGATGGTTTAATTATTAAACAATTTAATCATGAAGTAGCAGGTCAAACTGTGTTTCAAGTTCATTTTCATTTAATTCCTGTCTATGCAGATAAAGAAATGCAAGCACACGCCCGACATAATGTTGACATGGAAGAGCTGAAGCAATTTGCCGAAGAATTAAAAAATATGATTCATTAAAAAAGGTCCCATAAGGGACCTTTTATTATTTGTGAGTTAAGATTTTCTCATTTGATGTTTGAGTAAATCTCTTGGTGTTATACCATTGTTGAAGTATAGATAACAAACTATTCACTGTCCAATACAGTACTAAACCTGCAGGGAAGAAGAACATCATCGCACCAAATACTAGAGGCATAATCATCATAATTTTTGCTTGTGTAGGATCTGGTGGAGTAGGATTCATCCTCATTTGTAAGAACATAGTTAATATCATCAATGTGGGCAATATATAGTACGGATCCTGAGCTGATAGGTCAGTAATCCATCCAATCCAAGATGCACCTCTAAGTTCTACGCTTGAAAGTATTACTCTATAAAGAGTAAGGAAAATAGGAATTTGTAGCAGAATAGGTAAGCAACCGCCTAAAGGATTGATTTTCTCTGTTTTATATAACTGCATCATAGCAGCGTTAAGTTTTTGCTTATCATCTCCGTATTGTTCTTTAAGAAGCTTCATGCGTGGAGAAATATTTTTCATCCTAGCCATAGATTTATAGCTAGTAGCAGAAAGAGGATAGAGCAATAATTTAATAATAACTGTTAATACAACAATGGTCCAACCCCAATTGCCTATCAAGGTATTAATCCAAGACATAAGTGCAAACATAGGCTTAGCTATGAAAGTAAGCCAACCATAGTTAACTACAGTATTTAGATTTGGATGTAATTTAACTAGAGCTTTTTGGTCTTGAGGACCCACCCATAAATGAGAAGAAACGGTTACTGTTTGTTGTGGGGCAATAGCACCCAAAACCTGACTAGCACTTGCCGCATACAAATTTTGACCAGCTTTTCTAAATTCTATATGGTGTTCTTTGCCTTTTTCAAGCACCCAAGCTGTAACAAAATAATGTTGTATAAAACTAATCCAACCATCACTCGTTTTTGAAACATATTCAGCGGATCTATCATCTATATCTTTAAATGGAACTTTTTCGAATTTTTCTTTTTCGCTATAGACGGCATAACCCCAATACGAATTAGTCATAGAAGTAGAGTCTTTAGGTTTGGCTCCATCGCGAGTGATTTGAACATAATGTATAGGAGAAATAGCTTCTGAACTTAAATTTGATATTTCATCTTTAAAAGTAATATCGTAGGAGCCTTTGTTTAGAGTGTATGTTCTTCTTACTTTTATTCCATCGGATTCTGCCTCAAAAATAATGTCTTTTTTGTCTCCAGATAAGTTTTCATCTGTAGAAACATATTTAAATTGAGTAGTTTGTATAGGGAATTGTTTGTTTGGAGTTTGAGAAAGCACACCACTTTGAACCGTAAAAATATCCTTTTTGAAATCCAATAAAGTGGTAGGCAATGCTTTATCCTCTGCACTGTGATGTTTTAGAAGATCAGCTTTAATTAATTGAGCTCCAACAGTATCAAAAGTTAAATTCAATACATCAGACTTTACAGTTATTTTTTCAGAATCCTCTGACACTACAGAATTAGTTTTTATAGGTGCTGTAGCAGGTGAATTGGTATCAGCACTTGGAACACTAGGTGTAGCAGGGGATTGATTTTGTTCAGTAACAGTATTTAGAGGAGCGGGATTGTTATAAGATTTCCAATTTGACCAAAGGGTAAACAGTGAAAAAACAAATATCATCCATAAAAGGGTGCGTTTAAATTCCATAATGTCTATTTTTTTAAAAATTCATTAAGTTTAACTGACTCATATAAAAATTTACAGTTTGTCTTTAGAGGGGACTGGGTCAATTCCACCATCAAAAAGAGGATTGCATCGACAAATTCTCTTTAATCCCAAATAGGTACCCTTTAAGGCACCATGTTCCTCTAACGCAGTTTGCATATAGGTAGAGCATGTAGGAGTAAATCTACAACTGTTTCCCATCCAAGGACTCAGTAAAAACTTATATATCGTTATTAGTTTGGTTAAAACATAAACAATAACTTTATTAATCATCTTTAATAACCTTAGATAAAAGAAAAGTCGTTTCAGCTCTCACATTAGATTTGAGTTTTCTTAATGAGGATGGTGGCAATACCCCGTGTACCCTTACAATTAAATCTAAATGTTGCAAATTAGATTTATTTAAACGAAACTCCTCTCGTATAACTCTTTTTACAGCATTTCTCTGCACAGCTTTTTTGAAAAATTTTTTTGCTACAACTAGACCTAATCTAGGATATCCTAAGTTATTTTGGGCATAATGCAGTGTAAGAAAAACCCCTCTTTTAATCATCCTTTTTTTAAAGACCTGATCAAATTCAGAGGGGTTTAATAATCTAACATCCTTAGAAAAACTAAATTCTGCGTTAGATAACATGCTAATCGTAAAATTAGCCTAAAGAACTTATACAGCTAGTCTTTTGCGGCCCTTAGCACGACGAGCATTAATAACTGCACGACCACCACGAGTCTTCATACGCACTAAAAAGCCGTGAGTACGCTTACGACGAGTAACTGAAGGTTGAAATGTACGTTTCATGATAAAACCCCAAAAAAATCAATAACTTCCAAGTCCATGCAGGTACTTGATTAAATTTTAAGCTATAGATATAAATTTTAAAGAAAACGTATATTTTCTAAAAAAAATCAAATAAAGTCAATAATTTAGGCTCAATTCTCTGTGGTAAAAATAAAATTTGTAGTTTATATAACAAATTTGTGGATAACTTTAAAGTAATTCAAGATTCCCAAGAGTTTTGTTAAAATTTTCTTT